>JBGTBZ010000405.1:0-5218 GCA_041749155.1 Phycisphaerae bacterium | reverse complement strand
TGACGCTGCTGGTGCTCGCGAGCGTCGTGCTCTGGTACCGCGGCATCGACATGGCAAGCCCCGGCAGGTGGATCGCGTTTGCGGTCGTCGCGGCGCTCGTGGGCCTGACTCAGCCCGTCCTGCTGGTGGCGGTCGCCGCGGCGGGGATCGCGATCCTGTTGAGGCAGTCTTTGCCGGGCGCCCTTCGATTGCGCAACGCCCTGCTGCTCTGGGCCGTTATCCTCTGCGTTGTGGGGCCGTGGACGTACCGGAACTACCGGATCCACGGCGAGTTGGTCCCCGTGACCAGCACGCTCTGGCTCAACACGTGGATGGGAAACAACCCTCACGCCTCCGGTACAGAGCGCCTGGTTCTGAATCCCGAGCAACTGGCGCGGTTCCGAGAGTCGGGTCTCGACAACCTCCGGCAGTTTGACCTGTTGAGCGACGAGCAGCGCCAGGCACTGGACGGTCGTCGCGCCGTGGAGCGCGACCATATCTGGAAGAGCTATGCCTTGGGCTTCATCAGCAACAATCCAGGGCGATACATCGAGCTGTGCCAGATAAGGCTGGCCAAGACGATGTGGGCAGACTGGGACAATCCGCGAAGCCGCGATCCGCTCTTCTTATATTTTGTCAGTCGGGGCCTGCTTCTGGTCGGCGCGCTCGTCGGCTGCCTCCTGGCCGCTCGAGATCGCTGGCGGATCGGCTTGCCGCTGGTCATCATCGCTGTACTGGTGGTCAGCAGCACGCTGACCATCACTTCCACCCGCATCGCCGTGCTGATAGAGCCCCTACAGATCGCCTTTGGCTCGCTGGCGCTGTGCACCGCAGTCAGGACGCTGCTTTCACGTCATCGGCGGCCGCTGATCGTTCGTCGCTTCATGGGTGAGGTGAACGACGGGGAATCCCCCGATTCGCTGGCATTGCCAGGAGGCTCGCGGGTATCAGGCACCCCCTCGTAGCGCTACAGACAGAGTCTCCTCAAAGGTGATGCAGAAGACGCTTGTAGTCATCGTCAACTACCGCACCGCGGGCCTCGTCCTCGATTGCCTGCGATCGCTCGACCCGGAGGTCGCCGCGCAGCCGCCAGGCTCCGTGCGTGTCGTCGTTGCCGACAACGCCAGCGGCGACGGCTCCGCGGAGCGAATCAAGGAGGCGATCGCCTCACACGGGTGGAGCGGCTGGGCACGGCTCCAGCCAAATTCCCGCAATGGAGGGTTTGCCTGGGGCAACAACGCCACCATCCGTCCAGCGCTCGATAGCCATCAACCCCCGGATTTCTTCTGGCTCCTCAACCCCGACACGGTGGTCCAGCCCGGGGCCCTGGCGTCCCTGCTCGACTTCATGTCGCTGAATCCCAAGGCAGGCCTGGCCGGCAGTCGCCTCGAGGATCCCGACGGCTCCGTGCAGCGGTCAGCCTTCCGCTTTCCCAGCGTGGCAGCCGAGATCGACAACGGCCTGCGGCTGGGAGTGGCCACTCGCGTGCTGTCTCGCCGGATCGTCGCTCCTGAACCCCCCGAGGCGGCCAGCACCACCGATTGGCTCTCGGGGGCGAGCCTGATGGTACGACGCGAGGTATTTGAGGCCATCGGCCTCATGGACGAAAGCTACTTCATGTACTTCGAGGAGGTGGACTTCTGCCGCCGGGCGGCCAGGGCAGGCTGGCACTGCTGGTATGTGCCGGAGAGCCGGGTGATTCACCTTGTAGGACAGGCCAGCGGCCTCAACCCACACCAGCAAAACCGCCGGCGGGCCGAATACTGGTTCAAGAGCCGGCGGCGATACTTCCTTAAGCACCTTGGCGCCGCTCGCACGCTGGCGGCCGATGGGCTCTTTATGATCGGATTCGCCACCTGGCGGCTGCGGCGGCGCGTGCAGGGTAAGCCCGACCCCGATCCCGCTCATTTCCTGACCGACTTCGCGCGCAACAGCGTGTGGCGACGCGGTTTCCGGCTCGAAGCATGACCCACGACCCCACCCATTCCGTCCCCGGCGCGCCTCCCGCAAGCGTGGCGGTGGTGGCCATTGGGCGCAACGAAGGGGACAGGATGCTCCGGTGCCTGAAGGCGGCCCTTCGGCAGCTTCCGGACCCGGCAATGGTCATCTACGTCGACTCCGGCAGCACGGACGGTTCGGTGATGCGGGCCCGGGAGCTTGGTGTCACTGCGGTCGAACTTGGGGTCGACCTGCCCTTCACGGCCGCCCGAGCCCGAAATTTCGGGCTGCGGGTTGCGCGTGAGCGACAGCCGAACCTTGAGTTCGTGCAGTTTCTCGACGCCGACTGCGAGATGATGCCCGGATGGATCATCGCCGCCTTAAGCCGCCTGCGCGCGGACGAAGGGCTGGCGGGTGTGGCCGGGACTTTGCGAGAGCGGTACCCGGAGGCCACGCCCTACAACAAGCTGTGCGACATGGAGTGGCAGGCACCCGCAGGCGAGACACGCTATGTGGGCGGAAATGCCATGTACCGCACGCAGGCGCTGGAGGAGGTTGGCGGCTTCGACCCCGGCCTGATCGCGGGCGAGGAGCCGGAGATGTGCCTGCGGCTTCGAGAGCGTGGCTGGCGGCTCTGGCGCCTTGCGGTGCCTATGGCCCTGCACGACGCGGCAATGACCCGCTTCGGGCAATGGTGGAGGCGCTCGGTACGGTTCGGCCATGCTCAGATTGAAGTGTCCCAAAAGCACCGCCATAGCCCAAAGCGGATCTGGGCCAGGGAGTCGCGCAGCACCCTCGCCTGGACTATCGGACCGCCGGCACTGTCGGTGCTCGCAGCGACCGTCCTCGCACTGACCGCCGGCGGATGGTGGTGGCTACTGGGACTGCTGCCCCTGGAGCTGTATGACGTCCTGGCCTTCAAGGTGTACCTGGCCCGCCGCCGCGGCGGCGAGAGCGTGGGCGACGCCGCCCTGTATGCCGCCGCAGTGACTTTCGCGAAGTTTGCGCAGTTCTGGGGCATGTTGACCTTCTGGCTGCGCCAGGCCCGCGGACAAGCCCCGCGACTCATCGAATACAAGCCCCCACCGGCCGTTGCGCGCGAGGCGCCACCGTAGAGGGCCGGCCCATAGGGCAGGATTAGTGCAGATTGTCGTGCCGGAAAACCCTGCTAGCCTTCCGGGCCCGTTAGTTGCGGTTTGCCCCCGCCTGCGTGCTGCTACACTGCCCATTCAGGCGTCCAAGGCCTCGGATTCAATCGCTTGTTATCGAGCCTGCACCGGTGAATTCTACCCCATCCAGTTCCGCTTCAGAGCTGCCCGCCCCCGCTTGGGCAGGGGTCGGCGCCCCACCGGATCACGCCCGGGGGGCCGAAGCCCGTGCTGAGCACCCGGCCCGAGGAACCGCCCCCGGCAATGCCAGCACGCGAGACACGCCCGCCGGCGGGCAGGTCCGATTTCCACGCCCCGCCGACGACACGTCACCCCCGGGCCGGCGGTACTGCCTGATCACTCCATGCCGCGACGAGGAGGAATTCGCCGAAGTTACGCTCAAAAGCATCTCGGAGCAGACCGAGTCGCCTTCGCTCTGGATCGTCGTGGATGATGGGTCGGGAGACCGCACCCCGCAGATTCTGCGCCAGTGGCAGGAGAAACTGCCATACCTTCGGGTGATCACCCGCCCCGACCGGGGCGAGCGGAAGCTAGGCGGGGGTGTCATAGAGGCGTTCTACGACGGCCTGAATGCCATCGATCCGCACGAGTACGACTATATCTGCAAGCTGGATCTGGACTTGCAACTGCCGGCCACCTACTTCGCAGACGTGATGTCCGTGATGGACGGCGATCCGCGGCTGGCCGTTTTCAGCGGCAAGCCCTATTTCTTCCGCGCTGGCCAGCTCACGAGCGAGATGTGCGGCGACGAGAATGCCGTTGGGATGATCAAGTTCTACCGAGTCCCAGCCTTCGAGCAGATCGGCGGATTCGTCCGGGAGGTGATGTGGGATGGCATCGACGGTCACCGATGCCGGATGCTCGGCTGGCGCGCCGAAAGTCGCGACGTCCCGCGGCTGCGATTTACCCACCTTCGCCCCATGGGCACGAGCCACAAGAGCTGGTGGACAGGCCGAGCCCGCCATGGCCGAGGCCAGTATTTCATGGGGACCGGCCTGACATACATGTTCGCCAGCGCCATCTACCGAATGAGCCGTCCGCCCCGCATCGTCGGGGGGATTGCCATGCTCTGGGGCTACTTCCAGAGCATGCTTTCCGGGTCGCGACGCTACGAGGACCGTGAGTTTCGCCGGTTTCTCAGGCGGTATCAGTGGCGTTGCCTTCTGAGGGGCAAGAAGCGGGCGACAAGGAAGCTCGAGGAAGAACAGTCGGCCCTGTTTCAACCGCCGACACCGTCAGCACGGTGAGGTCAGGCTGCCCAGATTCGCACAACTGGATCTCGAATTTGTGCCGATGAGATTGGGAGAGCCAAGGGTGTCCCGGAACCTGCCGGGTCGCTCTGCGTCTGCCAGTGGCAGGCTTTGCGGTCCCCGGGCGGGGGCATTTATCTGGACGTGATGTCAAAACGGGAGGTTTGCGCTGGATTTAACACTCACCTGACGGCCACTCGCGTGACTAGGTTTCTCCCACCTTCACCAAGCCTGACTTGCCTGGGCACTGGCTGTTTGCCACCTTGTGTTTGGCGGCGCTGATGACGCGGCAGCCGCCCCAGCGGGCATCGAAGGGCATTGGCGGCCCCGAATTCGTTGGATGACAAGCCGGTGTGTTGCCGTAACGATGCAGGGGCTTGCTGCCAAGGGAAGTATCCACGGCGTATTCGAAAGCAACCCAGGGCCGACTTGATCCGGCCAGAACAAAATGAGCGCGCTTCAAACGGCAACTTTCGAGAACGTCCGGCGAGATATCGACGGCCCCGAGCGCGAAGAGCGTACGGCCTTGCACAATGGACATGCCGTTGCCGTGGACCCCTCGGAGGCCTCCGCCGCTACCCGGCTCGGCACGCGCGCTGAATCGCGGAGGATGCCGGGGCCACCGAGCCTGCCCACCGTACGGCTCGCCGGCGTGGAATTGCACGCCGTCACCGAGGAACAGGCGACGGAGACGATCATCGCCGAGCTCGAGTGCGGTCGCGGCGGCGTGGTGGTGACGCCGAACCTCGATCACCTGCACCGCTGCACGAAGAATATGACCTTCGCGGCTCTGGTCGCGGAGGCGGATCTGGTCGTCGCCGACGGCGCACCGCTCGTCTGGGCCAGCCGCGTCAAGGGCACTCCCCTGCCCGAGCGCGTGGC
>JBGTBZ010000404.1:0-2836 GCA_041749155.1 Phycisphaerae bacterium | reverse complement strand
TTCACCGCGTCGCAGCCGGTCGTGCGGACCATCTCGCAGACGTTCTCGATCGCCCGCCCCGGGTCGGCGTGGTAGCTCCCAAACGGCATGTCCGCCACGAGATACGCCAGCGGCGCCCCGCGCCGCACGGCGGCGGTTAGTTCCTGGAGGATCGGCTGTCGGATGTGGACCGTGGAGTCATACCCCAGGATGGTGACGGCGGCGGAGTCTCCCACGAGCAGCAGTGGCACGCCCGCCGCCTGCATGAGGGTGGCGGTGGTGAAGTCGTAGCACGTTAGCATGGCCATCGCCCGCCGATCGCGACGGGCGGCAGCCAGGTCACGAAGCATGATCTTCCGCTCAAGCGGCACCCGCGGCCGCGCCTTGGCGGGAGTGTGATCGGCCGGGGCCTCGAGCGGTGGCGATTTGAGGCTCATACCGCGTTCATTGTACGCGCTTTGCGGGGGCAGTGCCGCTGCGGTTTCACGGCCCTAGCGTCACAATTGTCATCGGCTCGAAGGAAAACCGCTCCATCAGCCGCCGGATGTCCGCCGGCGTGACAGCCAGCAGGGCGTTCAGGTCATCCTCCAGCGAGCGGTACTCGTTGTTGTAGACCCACGAACTGCCGATGGCCCGCATGCGGGCCTGGGGGCTTTCGCCGTGGAGGACGGCGGAGCCGGCGAGCTTGTTCTTGGCGCGGGTGACCTCCGCGTCCTTCATATCCGCCTTGACTTTCCCAAGCTCCGCCAGGGCAATTTCCAGCGCCTGGTCGCCGCGCTCGGGGTCGCTGACGATCGAGAGGGCGTAGCTGCCCACCTGGTCGTGCGGATACGTGCTGAAGTCCGCTTCCTCGGCGATGGCGGGATCGACCAGGGCCCAGTAGAGGCGGCCGTTCTCGGAATCGCCGAGGATGTCTGCCAGGATGCGGGCGGCGAAGCGGTCGCCATCCTGGGCGCTGGGGCCGGGGGTGATGCCCATCAGGTAGCGACGGTTGAGCTTCTCGTCATGCAGATCCTCCCGCACGGCGGTGGGGGCGGGGGCGGTGTATTGGCGCTGGAAGCCGACCGGCTCCCAGGCGCCGTAATAGCGCTCCGCCAGCTTGACGACCTGGTCGAAATCGAACTGGCCGGTGACGGCCAGCACCATGTTGCGCGGGCCGTAATGGTTACGGAAGTAGTCCGCCATGGCGTCGCGCGTCATGCCGCGGATGCAGTCGGCGGGGCCGAGGATGCTCATGCCCAGGGGATGCTCGCCGAAATGCCGGGCCATGAGCTTCTCGTAGAGGCGGTGGCCGGGCTCATCCTCGTACATGGCGATCTCTTCGAGGATGACGTTCTTCTCGGTGTCGAAGTCGGTGCTGCGGATGGCGGGGCGGAGGAGCTGGCCGAGGTGCTCCATCGTGCGCGCCGCGAAGTCGGGCAGGACGGCGGCGTAATAGGCGGTCATCTCCTGGCTGGTGAAGGCGTTGTACTGGGCGCCCATGTCATCGAAGATGCGGTTCATCGCCTCGGCATCGAAAGATTCGCTGCCCTTGAACATCATGTGCTCAAGAAAGTGCGAGACGCCGTTGATGTCGCGCGGCTCGTCGCGGGAGCCCGTCCGCACGAACAGCCCCGCCGCGAAGGACCGGGCGGTGGGAGTGGGCTCCGCGAGGAGGGTCAGGCCGTTGGGGAGGGTGGCTTGGTGGTGGGTCATGGCGCTTCATTTGAACGTCGAACTTCGAACGTCCAACGTCGAACGTCGAAGTACGGAGGGAGCGCTCTACGGCTGCTCCCGTTCTGAATCATTCTGAAGGGCTGTTGCGACGCTGGCGACGAAGATGCGGATCAGCGTGTCGGTTTCTTCAAGGATCGGATCCAGCTTCGAAGGCGGGCTGACCAGCGGGACGCGGTGAACGAGCCTCAGGGTCCGGTGCGACTCGCGTAGCTCTTTCAGGCAGAGGCGCAGCTTGTGCACGAAGTCGCGCCTCGATTCGGCTGCCTGAGCCTCGCCGTGATTCAGGAGTGGCGAGGTGCCGGATCGCAACAACTGGTCAGCGAGATGCCGGCCCGCCCGAGTCTTGGGAAGTGCCTCCACCAGCCGCACAATGCGCGCGGCATACTCCAGAAGGCGCTCCTCGAGGTCGTAGACCGTCTCGGCGCGTGCCGCTCCCTCCGCACTTCGACGTTGAACGTTCGACGTTGGACGTTCGACGTTCAATGCCTCACCTCCAGCCCCTTCGGCCCGATCAGAACCGTCGTCACCTCGCTGACGGGCTTGGCCTCCAGGTACGCATTGAGCTGCTCAACCGTGATCGAATCGATGGCGGAGAGGATTTCGTCCAGGCTGCGCAGGCGGCGGTGGATGAACCAGTCTCTGGCCAAGGCGGCGGCGCGGGCGGCGGAGCTTTCGCCGGACATGACTGTGCCGGTCTTCAGCCCGATCTTGGCCCGGTCCAGTTCGCCCGCGGTTGCGCCCTCGTGCAGGCGACGCAGCTCGTGCAGGAAGGCGTCCAGCGTGTCCTGGGCCCGCTCGTTGCTCGTCCCGGCGTAGCAGAAGACGCTGCCCAGGCCCGGGGCGCTGGTGTATCCGGCGCTGACGCTGTAGCACAGCCCGCGCTTCTCCCGGATCTCGGTGAACAGCCGACCGCTCATCCCACCGCTGAGCACCTCCACCGCCAGGCGCGACAGGTAGTATTCGTGGTCCGTCTCCGAGGCCGTCGGGTACGCCAATGCGATGTGCGTCTGCTGCGAATCCTGCTCGATGAAGCGGATTCCGCCGGCGGCGGGCTTCTGGGACGGCTCGGGGACGGCGGGGCCCTGCCAGTCGCCCAGCGCCGCGGCGACGGCGTCGCGCAACTGGTCGAAGTCGACGTCGC
>JBGTBZ010000403.1:0-3801 GCA_041749155.1 Phycisphaerae bacterium | reverse complement strand
CTTTGCCGCGCCGGCGGCGGATCCCTCTCTTCCAGGACCTTCGCGACGCCTTCAAGCACCTTCAGCGCCTCGCCCTGCTCCAGCGATTGGGCCGCCCACGCGATGTACTCCAGCAGGAGCCACGGCTCGTCAATGCGCGCTGCTCGCGCCGTCGCCTCGCACAGAAGTGCCGAAGGCTCCAGCCGCGAGCCTTCATCCTGCGCGTCGCGCTGATCCGCCGTCGCAGCGGAGAAGAGGATGGCGATTACGTTAAAGGACAGAATGAGCAGGATTCGCTTCATCGTGCTTGTCCACCGCCGATCCTATCAAGGTGACCAACCGCGCAGGCTTAGCATTCCGATGCTCCGGGCCACTGCAACGGGTTAGATGTTACGCAAAGCGCCAGCCCTGTCGGACTGCCTTACCTCACCCTCCCATCCCCGCCATCGCCTCCTCGCCCGCCTTCTGCATCTCCTCATCCGTCAAGTCCTTGATCCGCGTCGCGAACGCCCACTGGTGCCCGAACGGGTCCTTCAACAGGCCGTAGCGGTCGCCCCAGAACATGTCCATCACCGGCATCACCGGCGTCGCCCCCGCCTTCACCGCGCGATCGAACGCCGCGTCCGTGTCCGCCACGTAGCGGTGAATCGTCACCGGCGTCGCCCCCAGCGCGTTGGGATGCTGCTCCTTGCCGCCGCAGTATTCCGGATGGTCGTCCGCGAGGAAGAGCACCTGCCCGCCGATGCGGATGGCGGCGTGCATCAGCCGCCCGTCCGGCCCGGGCATGCGGCGGATCTCCTCGGCCCCGAAGGCCTTCTTGTAAAACTCGATCGCCTCGCCGGCGGGCGAGCAGATGAGATGCGGGATCAGACCTTCATGTCCGGCGGGGATGGGATTGGGCATGGGGGAGAATGTATCCGGGATGGGCCGCCCCTTAAAGCGCAGGAGCCCCCAGAACGGAGTCGCACTCTTTCAGGGCCTATGGCGCACAAGCATGCCCTCGGTCACGTGCGCGAGGTCGACATCGGAAAGGCGGCCGATGGAAACCTGCTCGTCCACTTCTGTAATCGTCAATGTACCGATCGCTTCGTCCTTGTCGTTGAGCACGTAAAAGCGCATGTCCCGCCTCAGGCCATCCTCCCGGCCGCGGGAGATCAGCGCATATGCCACACCACCGATAGTTTCCACGCGGCGGATGGTGGCTTCGATGGGCCGCGTGGTTGGGTGGCGCGGCTCATCGTGGATCAGGTACGGGATGTAATCCGTATGCGCCCATTGCTCCTTGAGGACCGCCGGCCTGGCCTCGAGGATGGCGTTCTTCTCCGGCTCGCCGAGCTTGTTCTCTGACAGCTTGCGCCGCAGCTCCGCCACGAAGCGAAGCGAATCCCGGACCTGCTTCTCGAAAGTCTCGGCGGAGGGGATGGGAGAGCCAGGAAACGCCTGCTCCGTCATGGCGACAAAACCCTGGGATCCCGTAACGAGTTGCCCGGGCTCCGTTCGCGCCCTGTACTGCGCGAAGGCGTGCACACGGTCCTCCGCGACGAGCCGGGCCCCCGACTCGACCACCTTCCAGTCCGCATCGGTCAGGCTGTACTTTGCGTAGCCGATGGGCGCTTTCTTTGGCGCCAGGAACAGGTAAACGACATCCCCCTTCGCCAGCCGCCGGATCGCCTGCGTCCGGCCAATGCCCGGTCCCTTCCTGTACTCCTCGACGCCGGCGACGCGGATCACCGCGCCCGGCCGCGCCTCGCCGTGTAGCACTGAGAGGACCGTCACCTCCCAGACCGCGCAGTCTCCATCCCGCGTCTGCACCTCCGTCGCCGCTCCAAGCTCGCCCCTGACGATCAGCCCGGACAAGGCACACAGCGATTCGATGTCGTACTTGTCGAGCTGACGCTCAGCCGCTGCCCCCGCGGAGAAGAAAGTTGCCAGCAGGACGACCGAGACCCGAAGGCAGCGCCAAGCCATGACTGAAGAGTATAACTGCAGGTTCGGCGGTGGGCATCTGGCTCACCTCGCCCGGCGCGCGAGGTCCAAAGCTCTTGGAGGGCGTACGCGCGCAGCGGATTGACGATACCACGGCGAGAATCGGGAATGGCGGGCGGCGGTCCAGCCTCACCCCAGCCCATACTCCCGCCACCTTTTCTCCACGAGCTTCCGCGTCGCCTCGTCGAACTCCAGCTCCTTCGGATACTTCCGCACCCCGCGGCCGTTGGCCTCCGCCGGCAGCTTGCGCGTCGCGTCGAAGCCGATCTTTCCGCCGGTGCCGAGTTGCGGGCTGGCGTGGTCGAGGATGTCCACCGGGCCCTGCACCATCTCGCTGTCGCGCTCTGGGTCGCAGTTGGCAAAGAGGTGAAAGAGCACCGCCTGCTCGTCGTGCACATCCACGTGCTCGTCCACGACGATGATGAACTTGGTGAAGCTCATCTGTCCCGCGCCCCAGATGGCGTGCATGATGCGGCGGGCCTGATAGGGGTATTCCTTCTTGATCTTCACATAGACGCAGTTGTGGAACGCGCCGGCCATCGGCAGGGAGTAGTCGAGGATGTCCGGCACGATCGTTTTCAAGAGCGGCAGGAAGATGCGCTCGGTGGCCTTGCCCATGTAGTAGTCCTCCATGGGCGGCTTGCCGACGATGGTGGTGGGGTAGATCGGGTCGCGCCGGTGCGTAATGGCGGTCACTTCGAACTTGGGGTAGCGGTCCGCCAGCGAATAGAAGCCGGTGTGATCGCCGAAGGGGCCTTCGAGGAGCGTGTCGGTGGGGTGGACATAGCCCTCGATGACGATCTCCGCCTCGGCGGGGACCTCCAGGTCGATCGAGACGCACGGCACCAGCTCGATGGGCGCGCGGTTGAGGAAGCCGGCGAACATGAGCTCGGAGATTCCCGGCGGAAGCGGGGCGGTGGCGGCGTAGGGAAGGACGCTTTCTCCGCCCAGGACGATGGCCAGGGGCATGCGCTCGTTGCGCTTCTGCCAGAGCCGGAAGTGCCGTGCGCCGTCGTGGTGCATGTGCCAGTGCATGGCGCAGGTCTTCTTGTCAAAGAGCTGGACGCGGTACATGCCGATGTTCTTGTCGCCGGTCTCCGGATTCTTCGTGTAGATGCCGCCGAAGGTGATGTAGCGGCCGGTGCGGGTTTGCGATCTCAAATCTGAGAGATGCGATTCCAGATGCTCAAACACCTGCCCGCTCGCCAGGTCTCCATCCAGCGGCCAGCACTGGATGATCGGCAGGCGTGTCAGATCCAGCTTGTCCTCGCGCAGGACAACCTCCTGGCACGGCCCCGTCTCCCGGCGCTTGGGACGCAGGCTCATCAGGTCCCCCAGCATGTCCTTGCCCATCTTCAGCTTGTCAATAATCCCCACCGGCATCTCCGGCTTCACCAGCCGCCCGACGCGCGTTGCCAGGTCTTCCAGCGACGGCGTTCCTAGCGCCTGCTCCATCCGCCAGTAGCTGCCGAATGTGTTGATGGCGACGGGAATGTCGCTGCCCTTGACGTTCTCGAAGAGCAGGGCCTTGCCCCCCTTGTCGGCGTGGACGTGCCGGTCGAGCTCGTTATGCCCATGCGGCGCCGGCGACTTCATCACCCGGTCCGCCACCGCCGCGATCTCCAGGACCGGATCCACCTCTGCCGTCACACGGGCCAGCTCCCCCTGGCGGTCCAGGAAGTTGTGGAATGAGTTGAGGTTGGGAAAAGGACCGGCGATTTCCGGCATGGCCGGCGATGCTAGGCGGAGAGTTCATCCTCGCCCCCCGCCTCGGCCGCGCTCTGCTCCGCCGCGAGGTCCGGCGGATCGGCCAGCGGAGACGGCTCGCCGTTCGGC
>JBGTBZ010000402.1:0-2804 GCA_041749155.1 Phycisphaerae bacterium | reverse complement strand
CGCTCGACAACCCGGCCCGCCGCCGGGCCATCGCCACGACGGTTCTGAACGTTCAGCAGCAGGGCCAGCATCGGCCGGGCCTGCGCAGGCGAGACACCCTGCTCAAGTGCCCCCTCCAGCTCCGCCACGGCCCGCTCCAGATGCATCGGGTCCACCTGCTCGGGCAGCGACGGCTCACGGCCGATTGCGGCCTCCGGCGACAGCAGGGTGAGCTGCACGAAGCCCGTAACCGACTGGTCAAACCGCCCCGCGCGCACCGCCGTTGTGATCAGCCGCTCCGCGGCACGCCGGCGGATCCATTCCTTGGCATTGGCCCGCCGGGCGCTGGTCAGGTAGTTGTCAGCCGCGGTCGTCCAATCGCCGGAGTTGAAAGCCACCTCCGCCTGGTTGAAGGCAGCGTCGCCAGCGGCCTCAATCTGCTGGATTCGCGCCAGCGGCGTTGATCCGCGGTTGCCGTTGACGAGGTAGACCAGCTGATCTGCCTCGATGGCGACGATATCGACCTCCTGCCGGAAGCCCCGTCCCGTCGAGCTGCCGATCCAGATGACATCGGCCCAGGCCGCCGAGCAGCAGGCCAGCACCAGGAGAATGGCGGCAACCGGCCCGGGCTTGGCGGCATTGTTCGTCATTGGACGCCTCTCAAGGTGCAGGAGGGGAGACTCGAACTCCCACGGGTTGCCCCACTGGATCCTAAGTCCAGCGCGTCTGCCAATTCCGCCACTCCTGCGGAGTCCGGCATCATATCCGCCGTCCCGCCTCGTGGCCGCGGTTGACATGCCGTTCATCGTGCGTTTGGATGCTCCGCCGAACCTTCAGAGGAGACCCTGCCATGCCGCGCGCCGTCACGCTCTTCACCGGACAATGGGCCGATCTGCCGCTGGAGACACTCTGCCAGAAGGCAAAGCGATTCGGCTACGACGGGCTGGAACTGGCCTGCTGGGGCGACCACTTCGAGGTCGACAAGGCCCTCGCCGACGGCGGATACGTCAAGGAGCGATGGGAGATCCTGCAGCGACACGGTCTCTCATGCTTTGCGATCAGCAACCACCTGGTGGGCCAGGCTGTCTGCGACCTGATCGACGAACGTCACAAGCTCATTCTCCCCGAGCGGGTCTGGGGCGACGGCGATCCCGAAGGGGTCCGTCAGCGCGCGGCAAAGGAGATGATCGACACGGCGGCAGCCTGCCGGCGGTTCATCGACGCCGCGCCCGGCGGGGCCCGCACTTCCTTCCCCGCGGTCGTCAACGGCTTCACCGGCTCGAGCATCTGGCACTCGATCTATGCCTTTCCGCCGACCGACCAGGCCTACTGGAACAAGGGCTTCGAGGACTTTGCGCGGCGGTGGGGGCCGATCCTGGACGCTTTTGACAAGCACGACATCAACTTCGGCCTCGAAGTGCATCCCACGGAGATCGCCATCGACATCGCCAGCGCCCAGCGGGCGATCGAGGCGGTGGGGCGGCACAAGCGCTTCGGCTTCAACTATGACCCGTCGCACTTCGCCTATCAGGGGGTCGACTACGTGAAGTTCATCCGCACCTTCCCCGAGCGGATGTTCCATGTCCACATGAAGGACGTCTGGTGGGGCCACGGCGACGGCACCGTCGGCGTCTTCGGCGGCCACACCACCTTCGCCGATCCGCGACGCTACTGGGACTTCCGCTCCCTCGGCCACGGCGACGTGAACTTCGAGGAGATCATCGTCGCCCTCAACGACGTCGGCTACCGCGGGCCGCTGTCGGTGGAGTGGGAGGACTCCCGCATGGACCGCGAGCACGGCGCCACCGAGGCCGCGGCTTTCGTGCGGAAGATCGACTTCGCGCCCAGCGACATCGCCTTCGATGCTCAATTCGACCGCTGAGCCCCGTTTCCGGCGTAGACGGCTGCTTCCACCAGCGGTTAGAACCGGGCTGATCCGATGCAGCCCGCGGACCTTCAGGTGCGCCGATAGCGCCGGCCGCGGTTTCGCTGCAACCTGGAAAGTGCTGCGATGGACTCACCGGCCTTCTACATTCTCCTTTTCATTCATCTCACGAGCCTGATCGTGGCCTTTGGCGCCGTCATGGTCACGGACCACTTCGGCTTCCGGTGGATGCGCAACCGCATGCCCTTCAGCCGCCTCGTGAAGGTTGCGGCAACGACCCAGAAGCTGATCTGGATCGGCTGGGGCGGCCTCATCCTCGCTGGCGTGCCGCTGCTGATCCTCAAGGGCGAGATCGACCGACTAATGGTCCTCAAGCTGTACTGCGCCGTTCTTGCGGGGCTGAACGGCTATGGCCTGCACCTGATCCTCAAGTCCATCAAGCGCTACGAGGACTCCGACACCGTGCCGACGCTCCTGCTCTTCCGGCTCGGGCTGGCCCTGGCGATTTCGCAGATCGCATGGTGGGGCGCGTTCATCATCGGGTTCCTGCACCGCCACGTATGGAGCGTCATCGACTGGCCCCCAGCCCCATGGGCCTGGATTCTTGTCTTCTCCGCCGCGGTCTTGGCGCTGTGGCTCGCGGGCGAGTGGTTCCTGCGGGAAAATCCCAGTCGCGTCAAGGTCGAGTCGACCCAGGAGGCCGATCGCATAGAGCATGGTCCCGGGCCCGCCGTCGATCCCCTGGGCAAGGACGACTGAGTCGATTCACCCCATTCCCGCCACCTGGCGGCCATGCAAATGGATGGGGGCCCACATGCCGATAACTTAGTATCCGCGGCTGAGGGGCCGCCCGCACCATGCTTGGCGCTGCCCTTGTCATTTTCGCCTCCGCCCATCGGCCGCGCTCGCCGATTACGGAATCGCCCGCCGCCGTCCCCGG
>JBGTBZ010000401.1:0-2614 GCA_041749155.1 Phycisphaerae bacterium | reverse complement strand
GCCTCAAGCCCCTCCAATCGAGCCAGGGCCGCCGCGTCGGCGGCGACGGCGTCGAGGGCGTCCCGGTCGCCGACCTCCAAATGCGTCTGGACCCTCAAAAAGTCATAAACCGATAATCCAGCACGACTTCTGGCGGTTCCGCCGGTCGGGAGCACGTGGTTCGGCCCTGCCCCGTAATCGCCTAGCACTTCGGCCGCCGACTCCCCAATGAAAAGGGCCCCGTAGTGCGAAACTTGGCCCTCTAGCCGCCTGGAAGCGTTGCCGGCGAGTTGAAGGTGCTCCGGCGCTACGCGATCGCAAAGCTCTACCACGTCCTCGATCGACCTGGCGACGACCGCGAACCCGTTCCGGAGGGCCAAGCTGACTGTTTCCCGGGTCGGAAGCCCCGCCAGTTGCTCCGCTAGGGCCGCCGAAACCGCTTCCAGCGTCTCCTCATCCATGGCAATCAGGATGGCGATTGCATCGGGATCGTGCTCCGCCTGGGCCAGCAGGTCGGCCGCCACCGTCCCAGGGTCGGCGGCCGCGTCCGCGACCACGACCAGTTCCGACGGTCCGGCCAGCATGTCAATCCCCACCTCCGCGGACACGATGTACTTGGCGGCCGTCACCCAGCGGTTGCCGGGACCCACGATCATGTCACAGGGCAGAATGACATCATGAATGCCGACCGCGAGAGCTGCGATCGCCTGGGCACCGCCCACGGTCAGCAGGCTATCTGCATCCGCGACATGCGCCGCCGCCAGGGTGATCTGCGCGGGCCTGGGGGAAGCGACAATCACCTCTCCTACCCCCGCCGTCCGCGCAGTGACCGCCGTCATCAACACGGATGAAGGGAGCGGAAATCGCCCCCCCGGGGCGTAGCAGCCAGCACGCGCGACCGGGGCCAGCCGATGGGACGCCCACCCGCCCGCAACGGGAAAGCGTAGCGGGGCGAGGGCCTTCATCTGCGCCTCGGCGAAGGCCCGAATGCGGCCGGCCACCCGGTTCAGTAACCGCGCCTGCTCCGCTGGCAATCCATTGAACGCCGCTGCCAGGTCCGACCGATCGAGGACCAACTGTTGACCCGGTAACAAGTCTCCCAGCCGCTTTGCATGGCCACGCAGTGCCCCCTCCCCACCGCGGCGAACGTCTTCAACAATCTCAGAGGCTTCCCGCAGCGCCTGCGGATCGACAGCAGCGCCGCGGCGCGCAAGAACCTGCTCGGGCCGCAACACGCGCAGAATGGGCTGGCCCGACCGGGTCACCTGAGCTCCTTTGCATCTCCGCCGTGCCGGGTGACGCGGAGCCGGCGGCGATCGAGTTCGGCCTCCACGTCAGCCAACGGCACCCCCGCTTGAGCGAGCCGTACACCCGCGAAGTACAGGAGATCGGCTGCCTCATGGAGAATCTCAGCCTTCGATTGAGCAGTGGCAAGCTCTCGGGCCTCTTCGACGAGCTTCGAGCCCAGCAGCTCGTCGTCGCGCAGGAGCCGGGCGGTATACGAGCCTGCCGCCGGGCAGTGCTTCAGCCCATCGAGTCGCTTCAGCAGCCCCGAGAGACCCGTCAAGCTGCCCCAGCACGAGGTCGTCCCACAATGGCAGAAGCCGCGCCCATGCTGGCGCACGGTGAATCGAAGGGCATCCCTGTCACAATCGAGATCGATCCGCAACAGCTCCTGGGTATCGCCAGAGCTTTCTCCCTTCACCCAGATACCCCGCTTTCGGGACTGATAGACGCCGCTGCGCGTAACCACCGCCCGTTCCAGGCTCGCCGTGGAGCTCCAGGCCAGTCCCAGGGCCCGGCCTCCTTCATCGGCCACCACGGTCGGCCATAGCCCGTCGGGCCGATCTGAAACCAAAGGCGCCCCTATGGCGCCAGCCAGGCTCAGGCGCCCGGTGTAGAGCGCCATCCCCACCTGGGCGTCGGCACCCAGCCGGTCGATCGCGGCAACATCACCGGCATCACGAACGCCTCCCGCGACCGTCACTCGGGCCTCTCCCGCTTCATCAACCAGTTCCTTCACAGCTTTCAAGTCGATGCCCGAGAGCCGTCCTTCCCGCTCTACAAATGTCACCAGGAAGCCGCCTACATGCTCTCGCATCTCGCGCATCCGCTCAATGACGCCCCGCCCGGTTCCCTTTCGCCACCCCTCCACCACGACCTCGCCGTGATTCGTATCCAGTGCGGCGACTACGCGCTCCCGTGGTAAACGTTTAAGAAGCCCGGGCTCCGCGGCGGTGCCAAGGATCACCTTGTGAGCGCCGGCATCAAGCCACGATACGGCGGAGGCATAGTCGCGTATCCCACCGCCGACGCGGCATTCAGCGATCTGCAGCAGTTCGCGAATTAGCTCACGGTTGTTGCCCTGTCCCATAGCCCCGTCGAGGTCAATCACCGCCACGTCGCCCGCGAGAGCAAACTGGCGAGCGATCGGGCGGGGATCGCCGGCATCCAGGACCTTTTCACGGCCACCAACGAGTTGGACCGCGCTGCCGTGCATCAGGTCAATTGAAGGAATGATCACGCTCGCACCTCCACGCCGAGGAGCCGCAGTTCGTGCTTTACCTGACCCACCGTCATCCGTCCGTCGTGGAAGATCGAGGCCGCCAGCACCGCGGCAGCGCCGGCGCCGAGC
>JBGTBZ010000400.1:0-2214 GCA_041749155.1 Phycisphaerae bacterium | reverse complement strand
CCCCGGCGCCACCGCCGGTCGCCGAGCCTGTCAGCGCCGAATAGACCGCAGACCAGGCCGCCCCGGGGGTCAGGCCCCCTGGGGACCAGTTGCCCCTCTGCGCGGACCTGTCTATCATCCCGCCCGATTTACCACGGCCAGTTCACGCGAAAGACGTCTTCGATGGCATACAAGTTCAAGCCCCGCAAGAGCATCGCGAAGCGCTTCCGCGTCACCGGAACCGGTAAGCTCAAGCACGAGCGAACGCTCCGCCGCCACCTGCTTTCCGGCCGCAGCGCCGACAAGAAGCGGGAGATGGCCCGCCCCGAGATCATGAGCGAGGGCCACGCCCGCAACTACCGCCAGGCGATGGGGCTCAGCAAGCTCAATCCCAAGCGCGCCGCCCACGAGCGGCGCCTGAAGGCGGCCAAGAGCGCCGCCTGACCTTCAAAGCTGCCGGCGCGTTGCCGGCACAGCTAAGCCAATCACGCCTCTAGCTCCACAGGAAACCACACCATGCCACGCGTTACAGGCGGACCCAAGCAGGCCCGCAAGCGCAAGCGCCTTCTGAAGCAGGCCAAGGGCTTCGTCGGCACCCGCAGTAAGAATTACCGCATCGCCAAGGACGCCGTTCGCCGCGCTGGCGCCTACGCCACCATCCACCGCAAGCAGAAGAAACGCACCTTCCGCCAGCTCTGGATCACCCGCATCAGCGCCGCGCTCAGGGCCCACGGCATCACCTACAGCCGCTTCATCCCCGCGCTGGAGGCCGCCGGCATCTCGCTCAACCGCAAGATGCTCAGCGAGATCGCCATCGCCGACCCCGACACCTTCTCGGCAATCGTCGAGCAGGCGCGCCAGCACGTTCAGCAGCCCCAGGCCGCAGCAGCCTGACGAAGCGCGAGGCCTTCGCCGCTTCAGCGGCGAGGATCAGGAGACCCCGAATCAACGCGACGAACGAGCTCACACTCGCTCGTCGTTCGTTTGCAACTCACCTGAACAGCCTCAGCCGGATCCCCTCCTGCTCCCACTGCTGCAGCAGCCGGTTGGACGTCCGGATCGTGCTCTCCAGAAGCTGCATGTTGATCACCAGCCCCTCGTACAGCCGGTCGTCATAAATCATCTTCCCGGCCGTCCCCTTCCCCTCCTCGATGGCCGCGGTGATCTGCTGGACGTCAGCAAGGATCCCGTTCATCTGCTCCAGCCGCCCGATCAGCTCACGCGAAATCTCATCAACGTTCTTCCCGGCGTTCTCAACCTGCTGCTGCGTGCTGAGGATCGCGCCATCCGCGGTCTCCGCCGTCTGACGCACCTGCGCCGTCACGTCCCGGGCGCCCGCCAGCACGTCCTCAGCGCTGGTCTGCATCGCCTGCATCCGGGCGGTGAACTCCTCCATCTGCTTGCCGACACGCTCCGCCGACGCCGCCGCCTCGCGGACGCTGCTCACCGTCGCCCGTACATCGCTCCGCAGCCCGTCATCTCCCACCAGCTCGTTCATCGACCGCGCCAGCGCCCCGATCTCCTCCACCTGACGGTTCACGTTCTCGATCGTCCCCGCGGCCCGGAACTCCTGAACCAGCAGCCGGAAGTCGGCCGCCAGCAGCGAAAACTCCTCCGGAACCAAGCTCGTCGAGGCCACCTGAGCCACGATCACCCGGTCCGGCGGAACCTGCTGCAGCGTCCCCTCGGCAATCGGCCCATCCGGCTCCAGGACCACCGCCGCCGCCCCGCTGATTGGGTTGATCGAGCGAATCGTGGCGGTGATGTTCGCCGGCAGATTGCTGCCCTGGTTGATACGCAGCTCGATATTGAACCCGTTGCGGGCCTTGTTGAGCCGCACCGAGTGGACTCGGCCCACCGGCAGGCCCAGGTACTGCACCGGCGCACCCTCGCTCAGGCCGGTGGCACTCGGGGCCGCCAACTGCACCGGATACGTCTTGCCCGTCGTCAGGTTCCCCAGCCGTCCGCCGAACTGGATGATCATCCACCCGAGCACCACGAAGGCTCCCAGGACGGTCAGGCCCACGAGAATGTTCTTGCGCTGGCTGGTCATTTCGGCTAATCCTAGCAGTCGCTGTCAGACCAGCCCCCGCGGCGGTGGCGGGGCGTCAGTTCGTCGCGGATCGCTGCAATGTTCATCGGCCCGACCGCTTGCCGATCGACACCACCGACCCCTGGGCCTCACGCAGACGCCCGATCACCTGGTACCCGGCAAGCATCCAGACCAACAGCGCC
>JBGTBZ010000399.1:0-2045 GCA_041749155.1 Phycisphaerae bacterium | reverse complement strand
GCCCGCCACCGCGCCGGAGCCCGACACTTTCCAAAGCTACGTGGACCGCATGCTGGAGGTTCTGCGCCGCGCCCCGGTGCTGCGCCTTCCCGGCAACCAGACGATCACTTTGAAGAACATCCGCCCGCCAGCGAAGACGCTGTCGCTTTCCGCCGAAGCGCTGGTCGAAAAGCCCAGCCTCAGCAACCTCGCCGACGACGTCGACACCCAGCCCGCCCTGGCGCGCGAGACGGAGCCGGTGGCGATCCTCTTCGGCCCCGAGAACGGCCCGATCGGCGAACGCCTCGTGCGCGAAGCGTGGGACGAAGCCGGCCTGAAACGCTTTTCTCACCTTTACGTGATCGGCTTCGCCATCGACCCGAAGGCGCGGCAATTCATTGAGGACGCCGGGCAGATCGGGATCGGCTGCACCTACCTGCAGGCGACGATGGACCTGCAAATGGGCGACTTGCTCAAGAACATGCGGAGCAGCCAGGTCTTCAGCGTGTGCGGGCTGCCGGACGTGGCGGTGCGGCGGGCGCCCGAGGGGAAGTCGAAGGACGAGACGTGGGAGGTGGAGCTGCTCGGGCTGGACACGTTCGACCCGGTGACGATGGAGGCGGATCACCTGCGGGCGGGCGAGGTGCCGGCGTGGCTGCTGGACACGGATTACAACGGGATGGTCTTCCGGGTGCGGCAGGCGTTTTTCCCGCGGACGGGGGCGTGGGAGAACTTGAAGAAGTCGCTGCGGATGGAGTTCGAGGAGAGCGTGTGGGACCACCTGGCCGGGACGGTGAGCGCGCCCTTCGCGGCCGGGGAGCACGGGCAGGTCGCGGTGAAGGTGATCGACCCGCGCGGGAATGAGCTGCTGGTGGTGAGGAAGCTGGAGGCGGGGAGGTAGAAGCCGGAGACACTATTTATGCCGCAACTCGAAGGAATCCGAATCCAGAACTACCGCGCGCTGGCAGACGTGCGGATGGGACGCACGTTTGCCACCCGAAAAAGCGCGCCCCTGCCAAAGATGATCGCGCTCGTCGGGCCGAACGGGGCGGGGAAGTCCACCTTTCTGGACGCTCTGGGCTTTCTCGGCGACTGTGTGGCGGGGAGCGTCGAGGAGGCGTGCGACCGGGAGCACCGGGGAGGATTCGAGCGCATGCGGACCCGCGGAAACGCGGGTGCCATCATATTCGACCTCTACTATCGCGAAGACGCGGCGGCGAAGCCGATCAGCTACGAGCTCCACATCGAACTGGACGCGCAACGCCGCCCGGTCGTGGCCTACGAGCGGCTGAGGCAGAGGAACGAGAATCAGACTTGGGGCCAGCCCCTTTCTTATCTCGAGCTCACGGGCGGCAGCGGATTCGCCTGGACCGGCGAAAAGGACAAAAAAACAAACAAGAACATCAAGCAGGCCGTGAGGCTGGACGATCCGGGCAAACTGGGAATCGTGAGCCTGGGGAATCTCTCGCAGCATCCAAACATCGTGCGCTTTCGGCGGTTTCTGGAGGGGTGGTATCTGTCGTACTTCGAGCCGTCGAAGGCGCGGAAACTCCCGATGGCCGGCGCGCAGAAGCATCTGGATCGCACCGGCGAGAACCTGGCGAACTACCTGCAGTTCATGGAGCGCCGGCTTGGGAACAAGGAGTTTAACGCGCTGCTCAGCCGTGTGGCGGGAGGGATTCCGGGCGTGCAAGAAATTCATGCGAAGCAGTCCGACGACAAGCGGCTGCTGATCCAGTTCAACGAGCGCGGCTATCAGGATGTTTTTTACCAAGCCGACATGTCGGACGGGACGCTGAAGTTTCTCGCCTATCTGCTGCTGCTCGAAGATCCGGAGCCGGCCCCGGTGATCGGAATCGAGGAGCCGGAGAACGGCCTTCACCACCAACTGCTCGGCCCGCTGGCGCAGACCATGCGCGCCTATGCGCATGCCGGGGGGCCGCAGCTTTTCGCGACGACCCACTCGCCCTATTTCGTCGATGCGCTCACGCCGCAGGAGGCCTGGACGATCGACAAGGGGGCGGACGGCTTCAGCGAAATCCGCTGCGCGGCGGACGAGCCGGTGG
>JBGTBZ010000398.1:0-4525 GCA_041749155.1 Phycisphaerae bacterium | reverse complement strand
GTCGAGCGTGCGAGTGAGCTTCGCGGCATACGACGCCTTGCCGCTGGTGGGTCTGGCGGCCCAGGCGGCGGCGGGGCAGCGGGTGAAGGAGAGCGACCCGATGCAGCCGGATGGTGCCCCCGAACGTGCCCCCGAGGCGTTCGACATCCCCGCGTTCTTCACATACCGGGGCGAGGTGAACGGCCGTGAGACGACGCTGCTGGACGTAAAGGCCCATCAGCTGGCCCTGGCGGTGGTGCGGATTGAGCAGATGCTCCGGCAGGCGTGGGCGGAGGCGGGCGAAGGACCGGGCTGAGGCTGGCCGAATACTCCAAGGCCCCGCACGCTTCTACTGCATCTCGATAGTGACGACGGTCACGTCGTCGTCCACGCTGCCGCGCTTTTCGAGGTGCTGCCAGAGGTCTGCCAGCAGTGCGTCGGCGGGCATCTCGCGCCGCTCGTGCATCGCGGCCCGCCAACAGGCCATGGCGGCCGGGGCGCCGCGGGGAACGAAAAGGGTCTCGACGCCGTCGGTGAAGAAGATCAATCGGTCGCCAGGCTTCAGGAGCAGCGACACCGGCTCAAAGCACTCCTCGGGCATCACGCCCAGCAGGGCACCGTCTCCGCCGATTTCTTCGACGGCTCCACCGGCGCGGATGAGCATGGGCAGGGGATGACCCCCGCGGGCGAAGTCGATCTGTCCGGTCTCGAGGTTTACGCGGCCGTAGACAGCGGTCGCGAAGGTGGTGTGAGCCAGCTCCTGGCCGCAGAGGGTCTCGTTGAGGTGGCGCATGGCCTCGTCGCTGGCCAGCAGCTCGTATCCGCCGTTGTGGCCGATGCGCT
Organism: Phycisphaerae bacterium; assembly: GCA_041749155.1. Lineage (GTDB taxonomy): Bacteria > Planctomycetota > Phycisphaerae > Tepidisphaerales > Tepidisphaeraceae > JAEZED01. The sequence continues at coordinate 3,703 of JBGTBZ010000398.1, read as the reverse complement.
TGGTCTGCAGGGCGTTGTGCATGAACATGGCCAGCAGGGCCGCGGGCATGCCGTGGCCGATGGCGTCTGCGAGATAGACGCCGACATGCTGCTCGTCGAGCCGGCGGACGTCGTAGAGGTCGCCAGAGACATGACCGGCGGGGCGGTAAAGGCGGTTGAACTTGACGCGCCCGTGGTTGGGAAGTTTCTTGGGCAGGAAGTCGCGCTGAAGGCGCGCCGCCAGCTTGAGCTCGCGTTCGACCTGCTCCATGTGGTAGCGGCGGGCGTCGGCCAGCTCGCGCAGGTTGTCGAGCTCGGCCTGCATGGCGTCAACCTGGGCCAGCAGCACCTGGACCTGCGCCAGCGGCAGCGCCGGCGGCGGAAGGTCTGGGCGAAACTCGTCAGTCGATGTGCGGTGCACGGTTCTCCCGGCGCGGGCGCATCGGCAAAGCGCACGGACGCCACTAGAAGTGTCGGGCGTTGCGGGAGGTGACTTGATGTGGCGCACGGGTTATCGGCCTGCCGCCCCCTGGAAGAGAGCGCAAAGATAAGGCTCGGCGCGGGACGCCGGGCAGTGTGAACTGGCAGTGGACCTTATAAGAAGGCGCTAGCGCCGGCGGCGGAGGAGCAGGGCGAGGCCGCCGAACACGAGGCAGGCGGAGGCGGGCTCGGGGATGGGCACGACGTTACCGAGCAGGTTAATGGTCAGGCTCTGGCCGCCGGTGGCGCCGGGAAGGTCCTGATCCGACAGCAGCAGGGTGTAGCTGCCGCTGAAGGATCCGACGTTGGCGGTGTCCATGGCCAGCGCGAAGTCATTCGAACTGCCGGCGGCGAGGTTGGTGAAGGCGGCCAGGGTCGTGGAGAAGACGCCGGCAGGGTCGAAGGCGACGATGCTGTCGAGGTCCAGTCCAGCGGTGAAGCCGGTGGTAGCCACGAGGTTATGAATCGCCCGCTGCGCTTCGGCGGTGGAACCCTGGGTCACGTTTCCGAAGTCGACGGTGATCTCGTCGGTGTCGCTGGGCGTGTCGAAAGAGGCGTTGGAATGATCGAAGACCTGGACGGTGACTTCCTGGGTGAAGTTGCTCTGGCCGGCGTTGCCGTTGGTGGACCAGGCGTTGCTCGTGACGTTGACATTCCCGCCGCGATTGCCGGCAGCGGCGGTGTTGAGGGCGAGGGTGACGACCTGGGGGTTGCCGGGAGCCAGGCCGGTGCCCGAGCCGCCGCCGGTAAGGTCACCGGTGCCCGAGACGTTGAAGTTCAGCCCTTCCTGGCGGGTTCCACCCGATGCGGTGTTCTGGATGTTGACGTCGACATCGACGTTGGCGCCGACGATGACGGGCCCGGCAGGGTCCGCGGCGGCGGAGGCCTGAAGGCGGGCCAGGGCGGTTACCTCACCGTTGAGCGTTACGTTGTCAAGGTCGAGGTGGCCCGAGCCCGAATCCCAGCCGTAGAAGCGGAAGGTGGCGTTGCCGCCGGAGCCGCTGGAGTAGTCGGTGAAGTTCCAGGTGCTGGTGCCGGTGCTGCCGTTGTTGGCGGGCTCAAAGCTCGATCCGGCACCCGATCCGGCGAGGTAGTTCTCGAAGCTGGAGCGGACAGCGCCAGAGCGCGGGCCGCGGCTCGGGCTGCCGCCGCCGGCGCGGGCGTAGCTGTAGGTGAGGGATTCGAGGTCGAGCCGGTATCCGGCGTCGGCGGTGACGGTAAACTGAAGGTACTGACTGGTGTCGATGGCGTTGCCGGTGGCAAATCCGCCGCTGCGATGCACGTCAGCCTGGCTGAGGGAGTTCAGGCTGGTGCGGCTGAAGGCGCTGTAGCTGATATTGGGCGCCGCGGTGGCGTTGAGATTGGGAGTGTCGGCATCGCCGCCGGGGTCGGTGCCGGTGAAGGAATAGATGCCGAGAATACCCGCGCTGGCGGCGCCCACGGGGAGCGCCACCGCCAGGGCGGCTGATGCGAGCACACAACGACTAATCAATCGCATTTCTCGTTCCTCTGGCGACCGCAACACCAAGTTTACAACGCAGTTAACTTACGAGTCCCAGAGGACCCGAGGTCGCGGGTCAACTTTACGCCCGAACAGGGCCCGATACAAGCAGAATCGCCGCGGGGGCGGGTGCGTAAAGCTGGGCGAGTTGTTGCGGGGATGCCGCCGCCCGAGGCCCTGCGGCGACGCTACACTACCGGACACGCTAGGGGTGACCCGCCGCGGCGCGTGCCGGGGGCGGGTCTGAGAGACACCCTTCGAACCTGATCCGGTTGACACCGGCGTAGGGAACGCGTGGCTCGCAAACCGCTCTGCCGGCTGCACTTAGCACCCGACCCAGAGCATGTCTTGCTTCGCCATCGCTCTCCGCCGCGCAGCCAAAGCCCGCGAGGCCGATCCGATGCACAGCAAGAATCCTCACGCCCCGCTCGCCCTTGACGCCTCAAAGTCCTCCGCGGGAGAGGCCTACACGCTTCCGCCGATCGGCGGCAACCCGGGCACAGGGTCCGCGACGACGCCCGGAAGCTTCGCCCAGAGCCCGCGGGTCGGTACGCCCTGGAGCTTCTCCAGCCCGGACACGCCCGGAATGCCCCCGCCGAGCGACAAGACCGCGTGGGATTTTCTGCCGGAGGACTGGGAGGTCGAGACGTACTCCGGCAACGAGCCGCGCTCTTTTGAAAACGAGCCGCGCGCGTCAGCAAGCGGTTCTGGGGCCGGACCGCTTCCTTACGGTCGCGGCTCGTCAGAGGCCGAGCCGGCCTCCTCGCCGTGCGGGGCGATGCAGCATGTCACGTTCACGGATGCGATGGGCATCACGCGGCGGGTGAGCTACCCGACGGGCTTCGAGCCGATCACCCAGCTCGAGCACGCACGCCTGGGCACTCTCACTCACGAGATGCAGCGCGTCGCCGAGCGCGAGGGGCATCTCACGCCAGCCCAGGTGCGCGACGAAGTGGCGGCGGGGCGGATGGTCATCCCTGCCAACAAGGTTCACCTGGGCTACAAGCTCGACCCGATGGCCATCGGCCGGGCCAGCAAGACCAAGGTCAACGCCAACATGGGCGCCTCACCCGTCTCTTCCTCCACCGATGAGGAAGTCGAGAAGCTGAAATGGGCCGAGAAGTGGCAGGCGGACACGGTCATGGACTTGTCGACTGGCGGCGACCTGGACGCCACGCGCGAAGCGATCATTCGCAACAGCACGGTGCCGATCGGCACCGTGCCGATCTACTCCATGATCATCGGCCGCAAGCTCGAGGAGCTCTCCGAGGAGATCATCCTCGACACCATCGAGCACCAGGCCAGGCAGGGCGTGGACTACTTCACCGTCCACGCCGGCGTCCTTCGCGAGCACCTCAAGTTCGCCCGCAAACGCCTCATCGGCCTCGTCAGCCGCGGCGGGAGTTTGCTGGCCAAGTGGATGCTCACCCACAACCGCGAAAACCCCATGAACACCGCCTGGGAGGCGATCTGCGACGTCATGCGGCGCTATGACGTCACCTTCAGCATCGGCGACGGCTGCCGCCCCGGCGGGCTCGCCGACGCCACCGACGAAATCCAGCTCGCGGAGCTCGTCGAGATCGGCCGCCTCACCGAGCGCGCCTGGCGGCGGGGCGTGCAGGTCATGGTCGAGGGCCCGGGGCATGTCCCCTTCGACCAGATCGAATACAACATGAAGCTCCAGCGGCACTTATGCCACGGCGCCCCCTTCTACGTGCTGGGCCCGCTCGTGACCGACATCTT
>JBGTBZ010000397.1:0-3179 GCA_041749155.1 Phycisphaerae bacterium | reverse complement strand
ACGGGCCGAGCCGTCGAAGCAGCAGCAGCAGCCCCGCGCCGGCGGCGAAGGCGTAGCGGATGAGCGTTGCCGCGATCAGCAGCGAGAAGGCCACGATCACCAGCACCGCCCCGAACACCCACGCAAAAGCGCGTATCAGCCGCTTCAGTATCGCCAGCGCCGTCCTCCAGAGCCGTTTGGGCGGGGCGCTGGGCAGGCCCTCGCGCGCATATTCCAGCGTTGGAGCCGTCTCTGCCGCCTGCCAGGGCTCGGGCGTGTCGTCGGTTGCCAATTTCAGAGCGATGGGCATGAGAAGACTCCAATCTTGCTTCATTCGTCGACGTCCCGGGCGACGGGCTCGACATCGAATCCCCGGGGCTCCGGCCGCCTACGGAGGGTCAGCCAGAGCACCAGCCCCACCAGCAACACCACGGCCACCACCAGCAACACCACCACGATCAGCAGGCCAAAGGTTGCTCCCATTGGGTTGCTCCAGTTTACACCACCGGCGGCCGCCCGAGCGACCGGCGAATGGCGCTGATCTGCCCGATGTGCGTTGAAACGTGGATCGGCACGAATAGCAGAAACTCTCCGACGGTCCGGGCGATCCGCATCGGCTGCGGCAACGGCTGGCCAAAAACCGAATCGTCCGCCGCCTCCACCGCGCGGATCAGGGCGTCTCGGTGCTCCTTGAAGACGGCGGGAAGCACCTCGGCGTCCCCGTAATGCTCGGACTTGGGGGCCGTCTCGTCGCGGGCGAATCGTTGCTCGAATCCGTCGTCCGGCAGCGCCGGCAGCGATTCGGCGGGCACCCCCAGGATCTTCATGGCACCCCGCTCCGAAAGGATCAGGTGCCCCAGAATCCACGCCGCCGCGTTGGCGGTCGGGACGATCCGGTGGTGCAGCTCCTGGCGCGACAGGTCGCCGACCATCATGCCGGTGAGATTCCCGCTGAAGCGAAGCGAATAGAGAATGGCGTCTTTGGAAGTCATAAGGGGCCGCGAGGATACCATCCGCCCCGCCGTATGCCGAGGATCGTGCAATACTCCCTGGTTCTACAGATGGCCCAGGCCGCCGGGTTGCGGTGTGTTTATCCCAACGGAGCGGCATTCAACCTGAATCCTGACCCGCGGCACGTGGCCGGCTGGCTGGCCCGGGACGATGTGACGATTCTCCCAGCAATGCGTCCGCGGACCCGGACGGTGCCGGCGGAGGCGCTGGCGGGTCTCGCGCTGCGGGCGTGGGAGACGCAATTTCCCGCTGGCCAGGCGTGGCTTGCGCCTGTGCACCACTGGTCGGTCGAGCTGGAACATGAGAACGGGCAATGGCTTGCGCCTCTGCTGGCCGAGCTGCACCTGGACGCGGCGTCGCTGCGCGCGCGGACCCAGGCGGACGCCCTGGCCTTCGATCGCAACGAGCAAGGCCAGTTTTCGCAGGCACTGGGGCGGATCCTCGCCAATCTTGGAAAGAGTGACTTCTGTCTGCTCTTCCCGGGCCTGCCGGTCGTGTGCACGATTCACCACCACCACCAGCTCTGGTGGCAGTGCGCGACGCCTACGACGGCGGATGCGCTTCTTTCCTTGGCCAGCGGCATCACACCCGGGCCATGACGTGTTCCACGGCGCTCCTGAACAGCCGCAGGCCCGCGGGCTCGGTCTCGAGGCTGCCCTCCGCGTGCCGCCGGGCGAAGGCGGGATGCTGGGTGGGAGTCGTGTATCGCTCCGGGTGCGGCATGAGGCCCAAGACCAGGCCAGACTCATCGCACAGGCCGGCGATGTCGTTGGTGCTGCCGTTGGGGTTCGGGGGCAGGTCAGGCACATCCCCGCCGACGACGCCGGTATAGCGCAGGGCGACGCGGCCGGCCTCCTCCAGGCGATCCCGCGCCGCCTCGTCGCGGAAGACCAGCCGACCCTCCGCGTGGGCGATGGGAAGTTCGATCTCCTCGTCCTCGCGCCACTGCGACGTCCAGACGCAATGCGAGGCCACCCTGGACAGGCGGATCCAGCGGCAGATGAACCGCCCCTGGGCATTCTCCGCGAGAGTGCACAGCCGCTGTTCCGCGGGAACGCCGGGCACCGGGCCGGGCAGCAGGCGGGTCTGAACAAGCACCTGAAAGCCGTTGCAGATGCCGATAAGGGGCTTGCCGGCCTCAACGAACCGCTGCAGCGGCTCTCCCAGGGTCCTGTTGAGCTGGTCGGCCAAAATCCGCCCCGCCGCGATGTCGTCGCCGTAGCTGAAGCCCCCGGGGATGGCCATGAGCTGAAAATCCTCCAGCAGGGCCGGATTCTCAGCCAGTCGGTTGATGTGCAGCCGGACGGGGTTGGCTCCCGCCATCGAGAAGGCATGTGCCGTTTCCAGGTCGCAGTTTACCCCCGCTGCACGCAGCACAAGGGCCCTGGGAGCGTCGTCAGAGGGGTGCGTCACAGCGGATGATCTTAGCAGGCGCCGATCCGATTGACCGCGGGCGTCGGGGTTGTCGATCTATGAAGGAGGAACCGGCGTACGTGTCTTGAGACAGGCACGGCCTTCGCTATTTTCCAGGTGTTGCAATAGACCGGGAAACGACAATGCAGTCACCGATGTCCGCCAGCTCCAGGCCGCACCATGTCAGGTACCTCCTGATCGGCGCCGGCGTCGCCGGCAGCAACGCGGCGGAGGCGATTCGGGCGATGGACGCCGGAGGCAGCGCCCTGATGGTGGGGCAGGAGATCATGCGTCCCTATCACCGCCCGGCGCTGTCCAAGGGCTTTTTGCGCCAGGAGGTGGAGCGAAGCGAGCTGCTGTCGCTGCCGGCATCGTGGTTTGCGGAGCACGAGGTGCAGCTTGTGACGGGCCGCCGCGTGACCTGGCTGGAGCCCGACCGGCACCGCGCAACGATGGATGACGGAACGGTCGTGCAGTACGAGCAGTGCCTGCTCTGCTTCGGGGGCATGGTTGCGCCCCTGGAACTGCCCGGCGCCGGCCTCCCGGGGCTCTACTACCTTCGCACCCTTACCGATGCCGAAGCACTGGTTACCCGTGTGCAGCAGGCCCTGCGCGACGGCCGACCCCACCCCCACGGGCGGGGCCGCGCTGCAGTGATCGGGGGAGGCTTGCTGGGCGTTGAAGTCGCCGCGAGCCTGCGGGCGCGGGGGTTGTGGGTCGAGCTGTTGACCGATGCGCCGCTGCTCTGGCCGGAGGTCGCCGGCGAGGCCGCGGCC
>JBGTBZ010000396.1:0-6000 GCA_041749155.1 Phycisphaerae bacterium | reverse complement strand
CCAGCCCCGCCTCCCGCCGCCGGGCGGCGGCAAGCTTAAGCATGCCCTCGTCAACGTCGAAGCCAACGACGCGGTGGCCTTCGCGGGCGATTGGGATTGCCGCGCGAGCCGTGCCGCATCCGATCTCCAGGATGTCCAACTTCCGCTCTCCCATGCGAGCGAGGAAGAAGCCGACATCCTGTCGCAGCATCGGCTGGTCGGCATACTCGGCGTCGTAAAACTCTGCGATCGGGCGGTAATTGGCCATTCCCCCAGCTTACAGCGAGCAAGACAAGGCCCCGCCTCATCCGCCCCGGACCCGCAGCCCGTCGCAAGCAAACCGCACGCCCTCGGGCAGAGTCGCCTCATCTCGCGCGTGCAGCACACCATGCGACATATGCGTGAAGTAGGTCCGCCGCGGACGAAGCTCGGCCACCACCTCCAGGGCCTCGGCCACAGTCAGATGCGTCGGGTGCTTGCGATGTTGCAAGGCGTCCAGGACCAGCACATCCAGCCCGCGAAGCAGCTTCCAGGATTCGGACGGGATGGCGCTGACATCCGTGCAGTAGGCCAGGCTGCCCACCCGAAAGCCCAGTACCGGGACTTCGCCATGGATCAGGTCGATCGGGGTCCAGCTCCGTTCACCGATTTCGAACGGGCCGTCGATCACACGGGGAATCAGATGCGGACGGTAGAGGGCACTGGCCGGATCGGGCTCGCGGAAGGCGTAGCCGAAGACGCCCTGAAGCACGCCCAGCGTCTCGGCGTCTCCCCAGACATCCAGCGGGCCCTGTTTTGCGACGTTGAACCGCCTCACGTCATCGAGGCCCATCATGTGATCGGCGTGATGGTGCGTGAAGACGATGGCATCGATCCGCCGCACGCCGTTGGCGACCGCCTGCATGCGCAGTTCCGGGGCGGTGTCGACCAGCACGCTGGTGCCGCCGTAGCTGATGACGACGCTGCAGCGCGTCCGCCTGTCCCGGGAATCGCCGCTGGTGCACGTCTGGCAGTCGCAGGCGATCATCGGTACGCCGGCGCTTGTCCCCGTGCCCAGGAAGAGCATCTCGATCTCCCCCTGCTCGCCGCCATTGTCCGCGGCTGCGGGGTCACTCGTCATCGCTGCTCCGATAGATCAGCGGCGCGCTATTCTGCTCATCCTTTGTGGCAGGGCCGAAAGGCCGGTTTTTCGGGTCCGCCGGGACGTCTCCCGGCAACGGCCGGACCAGCATCAGCACTGCCGTGCTGCCGAGAATGGACACGAGAAAGATAGCCAGGATCACCCACTTTCCCGGCACGCTGCGGGGGGATGCTTCCTGGGACTTCAGATCGCGTTGGCTCACGCTCAACAGTAGGGCTCAGGCGGCGCTGCTGCTCTCCTGGGACCGCGGCGTCTTTGCGGTTTTCGTGGGCTTGGCTGCCTTTGGCGCAGCGGCCTTGGCGGCTCTTGAGGTCTTGCGGGGCCGGCCAGCGGCCTTGGAACGCGGCTTGGGCGAGTCGTCACGCCCGATCGTCAGCTCCGGGAGCGTGCCGTAGCTCTCAGGGGGCTTGCCGGTCATCTTGCTCGCCCGCTCGTAGGCCTCCTGCACACGGCGGCGCAGCTCGGGCAGGAGCGACTCGATGTACTGCTTCTGCTCCTCCGGCAGCTTCTTGACCTGGATGGTCGAGCGGTTCTTCGGGAAGTTGATACTCCCCAGGAAAGGGCCCCGCTTGCTGTGGCGCAACAGCATGGGCTTGCCTTCCTTCTCGTCGGTCACGGTCGTCTCGATCGGCTCGGCCTTGGGCGCCTGCGGCTCGCCATCCTTCCCCAGCGGCACGATGAACTGACATTCCGGGTACCCGCTGCACCCCAGGAACTCCCCGAACCGCCCCTTGCGGCGGATCATCGCGTGCCCGCTCAGCGGGCAGTTGTACTGGCTCGTCTCCATCACCGTCGGCCGGCCGAACGCATCCACCGGCTTGGTAACATTAATCTCGCGGCTCTCCGCCGCCAGGAAGAAGCCGTTCTTGCCGATCCGGTAGACGAGCTTGGCGCCCGTCTCCTCGTCCACGTAGGGTGAGGCCATTCCGCCCGCGTGCTCCAGCTTCGCCAGGGCGGCGCCGATGCCCTCGTGGAACGGGTCGTAGAAGTCCTTCAGCAGCTTCACCCAGTCGACGGCCTTCTCCTCGATGGCGTCCAGCTTCATCTCCATGTCCGCCGTGAAGCCCACGTCCATGATCGCGGGGAAGGCCTGCATGAGCTTGTCGGTCACGACCTTGCCCAGCAGCGTCGCGTGGAAGCGGCGATCCATCTGAAGCACGTACTCGCGCTTCTGGATGGTGTCGATGATGCTCGCATAGGTGCTGGGCCGGCCGATTCCAAGCTCCTCCAGCGTCTTCACAAGGCTCGCCTCCGTGTACCTCGGCGGCGGGCTCGTAAAGTGCTGCGTCGGCTGGACGTCCACCGGGAAGACGGAGTCCGCCTCGTGCAGCTCGGGCAGGAGCTGGTCCTCGCTGGAAATCCCGCTGACGCGCATGAAGCCGTCGAAGACGAGCCGCCGGCCAGTGGCGCGGAACAGGGCCTTGCCATTCTGCGTGGTAGCGGCGATGGTGATCGCCTTCTGGTCGAACTCCGCCGGGGTCATCTGGCAGGCGAGGAAGCGCTCGTAAATCAGCCTGTAGAGCTTCTGCTCATCTGGGCCGATCTCGTGCTTGATGCGCTCCGGGGTGGCGACGATGTCCGTGGGCCGGATGGCCTCGTGGGCTTCCTGGGCGCTCTTGTTCCGACTGGTGTAAACGTTTGGCGACTCCGGCAGGTAACGATCATCGAAGTTGTTGCGGATGAACGTCCGCGCCATCTCCACCGCCTCCGCCGACAGGTGCGTGGAGTCGGTACGCATGTATGTGATGTGGCCCGCCTCGTAAAGCGTCTGGGCGATGCGCATGGTCCTTCCCGCTCCGAAACCCAGCCGCGAGGCCGCGGCCTGCTGGAGCGTGCTGGTGATGAAGGGGCCGGGTGGGCGGCTCTTGGTCCGCTTCTTCTCGACCTTCTCCACCGCGAACCCGGGGGCGGCGCCCAGCCGCCCGACCAGCGTCCGGCTCACTTTCTGCGGGCCCTTGCCCTCGGGGTCCTCGACCTCGTCCACGCGCTCCACGACGAATCCCAGCGCCTCCGCCACGTCGCGGGCCTGCTTCGCGTCGATCGAGTCCCACTTCTGACCGTTCCACTCGACGAGCTCAGCGCCGAACGCGTCGTGATCCGCCAGCCAGTGCTGCTGGTCCTTGCGCGTCCGGCCATCCTCGCTGCCCTCGCCCAGATAGCGCCGCCAGCCGTCGCGCAGGGCGGCATCATCCTTCGGCGAGAATATTCCACCGATTTTCCAGTATTCCTCGGGCAGAAACGCCTCGATCTCCCGCTCCCGATCCACCACCAGCCGCACCGCAACGCTCTGCACGCGCCCCGCCGAAAGGCCGCGGGCCACCTTGCGCCACAGCACAGGACTGATCTCGAAGCCCACAACCCGGTCGAGGATGCGGCGGGCCTGCTGGGCATTGACCCGGTCCATGTTGAGCGTGCTGGCGTTCTCGAAGGCCTTGTCGATCTCCGCCTTGGTAATGGCGTTGAAAATAACGCGCTTCACGCGGGAATCAGGCAGTTTCAAGGCCTCCTTGAGATGCCAGGCGATCGCCTCCCCCTCGCGGTCAAGGTCGGTGGCCAGCCAGACGGTGTCGGCCTCGCGGGCAAGTTTCTTCAGGTCGGTGATGACCTTTCCGCGGCCCTCGATGATCTCGTAGTCGGGCTGGAAGGTCTCCAGGTCCACGCCCATGCCCTTCTTGGGCAGGTCACGGACGTGCCCCATGCTGGCCTTCACCACGAACCCGGGGCCGAGGTACTTATTGATCGTTTTGGCCTTGGCAGGCGACTCGACGATGACAAGGTCCTTGCCCTTCCTGGCGGGTGCGGAGCTGGATTTTGCGGTCGCCTTGGGCATTTAAAACTCTGAAAACACAGGACTTAGGTTCGTGCGCGCGACGCTTCTGCCTTCCATTTCCGGGCGAAAGCGTTCGGGCATACTTGCGGTTTCGGAATCGGCAAGTCAAGGCCGCTTCCACGACCCTAAACCAATCCAAACTGGCAGATATGTCGGGGAGTGGTCCTTGCGAAGGTACGCATGCGGCCAGCCCGGGTTCGCGCGGGCAGGCCGGTGCTTCGGGGCGCAAGTCTCGCGAGAACACGGGTTTAACGCCTTCCAACGGCCGGAACGCGTTGCGGAGGGGCCTATTTCACACCCTGCATCATCCGTTTCAGCACGGGCGACAAGAACAGCAGCAGGACACCCACCCCGATGGGGATCACCACCAGCAGCAGGAAGAAGCCCGGCAGACCCTCGATCACGAAGGTCAACTCCGCCGGCTCGCCTGTCGCAAGGTTCGGGACGAATTTGGTCGAGAATCGTGCCAGCAGGCCCGCCAGGAGGTTCGAGAGCGAGAAGCTGAAGAACCAGACGCCCATCATCAGCGACTGCATCTTCGGGGGCGCAAGCTTCGTGACCATTGAGAGCCCGACCGGCGAGAGGCACAACTCGCCCCAGGTGATCACAAGATAGGTAATCAGGAGCCAATGCGGGCCCGCCAGGCCACCGCCGCGCGCGTCCATGGCGCCGAGCACCATGGCCAGGAATGCCAGCCCCAGCAGCCAGAGGCCCCAGGCGAACTTTGCGGGCGTAGAGGGATTCAGCCCGCGGCGGTCGAGAAACACCCAGAGCCAGGCAAACACGGGGGCAAAGAGGATGATCCCCAGCGGGTTGACAGACTGGTACCAGGTTGCGGGAAAGCCATCGCCCCTGGCGGCGCCCCAGAGCGTGGTGATCCCGCTTTCGCCGAAGAGGCCCCAGGCGGTTCGATCGGTGTTCTGGGCGGCGAAGACGTTGAGCGTGCTGCCGGCCTGTTCGAAGGCGGCCCAGAAGACGATGTTGCCGACGAAGGCGAGGATGAGGATGACGCCGATGCGCTGCCAGGCAACGCGGCCGAGCCGAGCCTCGTCCGTGGTGGCGTAGTCAAGAGTGGGCGAGGCTGCGCGTTCATCCACGAGCGGGGCCCGCTGGGCCGCGTCCCACTCCTCCTGGGCCCGCGGGGAGAGGCCCACGCCCTGGAGGTACCTTGGGCGGAATATCTGGTAGAAGATCAGTCCCGCGATCATCCCGACGGCGGCGCAGCCGAAGCCCCAGTGCCAGCCGACCTTCTCGCCGAGGGTTCCGGCGACGAGGGGGGCAAGGAAGGCGCCGACGTTGATGCCCATGTAGAAGATGGTGAACCCGGAATCCCGGCGCGGGTCCGTGGGCGAATAGAGCTGGCCAACCATCACGCTGACGCACGGCTTGAAAAAGCCGGTGCCGATGATGATGAGCACCAGACCGGTCATGAACGACAGGAATCCGCCCGCGTTGCTCTGGAGGGTCACCGCCTGGCCGGCGGTGTGGCCGAACAGCTCGGTGAGGGCGAGGGTGATGTGCCCGGCGGCGATGATCCAGCCGCCGACGAGCATGGAGCGGTGGGTGCCAAGGAACTTGTCGGCGAGCCATCCGCCGAAGATCGGGGTGAGGTAGACGGCCCAGGTGTAGAGGCCGTAGAGGAGGTAAGCGTCATCCTCGGACCATCCGAAGCCTGGGTTCTCCGTGGCCTCGGAGGTGGAGGCGATGAGGTAGAGCACGAGCAGCGCTCGCATGCCGTAGTAGCTGAAGCGCTCCCACATCTCGGTGATGAACAGCACCCACAGCCCCGCCGGCTGCCGCGGCGGAAGCTTGCCGCCGTAGCCGAGGGACCGAGTGGCCTGGCGGTGGGATTCGGGGTCGAGGCCAGCGGGATTGCCGTGGGGGGCGTTGCTCATAAGACAGAAGGGGCTTTGGCGGGCGACAGCGTATCGAATCGAACGAAAACTGCACCTCCGAGTCTGTGGAGCAAAGAACGACGCCCCGGGGCCTTGCGGCGTACGGGGCGTCGGTCGGCGTAGTGAGTTGTCGGCGGCCTACTCCTGCGGGCGCG
>JBGTBZ010000395.1:0-4878 GCA_041749155.1 Phycisphaerae bacterium | reverse complement strand
CCGATAAACCCAGGGCTTTCAGACCGCTTTGCGAATTGCACGTTGGGACGTAGCGGGGCGTTTGCGTTGCAGGGTTCCCCTAAATGACGACTGCGAGGTATGGACAGACAATGAAGTGTTGGCGCGGCGAGTTGCAAGCATATCGCAGAAACACAGGTGTCTGAAGCGATGACTAAGAGTGAGCGGCCGACCTTTGCGAACGTGTCCGCCGCACGTCGACGGAACATGGCAGCGATCAAGGGGCGAGATACCCGCCCTGAGATGCTGGTCCGCAGCCTGCTTCACCGCTTAGGCTACCGGTTCAGGCTGCACCATCGTGACCTGCCTGGACGTCCCGACATCGTTTTGCCGGGACGTCGAATCGCCATTTTTGTGCACGGATGCTTCTGGCATCGTCACGGCTGCACAAATTCGGTCCTTCCGCGCACACGGGCCGAATGGTGGAGCGCCAAGTTGGCGCGCAACGTGGAACGTGACGCAAAGAATATGGTATCGCTGAGAGCGCTCGGCTGGAACCCACTGGTCGTGTGGGAGTGCGAGCTGCGCGACGAAGATGTGCTTTGCAGCCGATTGATCGCGGTATTAGGCGTTTCAGGCTCGCGCGCGAAAGTGGATGTGCTAGAGCTTCGGCCCGGAGAGACGAGCGGACGCGCCGAACGCGTCAAAACTGGAGGCTGAGATTTCGTCGGGGTGTGTGAACAAAGTAGACGCAGCGATCGCCTTCAAGCTGCATCGACTACGCCTTGGCGACCCGCCGCGCGTGCTCGACCTTTTCGCCGGCGCCGGCGGAATCAGCCTGGGTTTTCAGCGCGCCGGGTTCAGCATTGAGGGTGCGCTTGAAATCGATCCGCTGGCCGCGCTCACGCACGCGCTGAATTTTCATCCCGGTCCCGACATATTCGGCCTGCATGCCCGGGCGCGCGACATCACGCTGACCGACCCCGCGGAACTCGTTGCGGAGCTGGGACTCGGCGCTGTCGAGGAAGCGATCGACGTGCTTGTCGGTGGGCCGCCGTGTCAAGCCTATGCGCGGGTCGGCCGGGCGAAGCTGCGCGAGGTGGCGGACCACCCGGAGGCCTTCCGCATCGATCCCCGCGGTAATCTGTATCTGCGCTACCTCGAATATGTGCGCGCGTTCGGGCCGCTAGCGGTGCTCATCGAGAATGTGCCTGATATTCTTCATTACGGGCATCACAATGTCGCCGAAGAGATCGTCGAGGCGCTCAAGTCTCTCGGCTACGTCGCTGGCTACTCCCTGATTAATTCTGCATTTCATGGCGTGCCGCAGATGCGTGACCGGGTTTTCTTGATTGCTTACCGGCGCGAGCTGAACATTCGCGTGCGCTTTCCACGGGCAACGCACCATGTTCAATTGCCCTCCGGCTACGCGGGTACCAGGGCCGTTGCTCTTCGATATGTCGATCGCCTGGGCACCCGTGGCTACGTGCCGCCGGATCTTGGGGATCCAGGCCTGCCGCATGCAGTCAGCGCAGCTGAAGCAATCGACGATCTGGCCCCGATTGACGGACGGGCGGTTAGGCGTGGCGCACGGCGCTTCGACATTCTGTCCCCGTACCGCGAAAACCAGACGCCTACAGCCTATCAGCAGATGATGCGGACATGGGCGGGTTTCGCGTCGGACGACGGAGTCTGGGATCATGTGATCAGAGCCCTTCCGCGGGACAATCTCACCTTTGCCGAAATGCGCCAGGGAGCCGAATATCCTGAGGCGCACGCAACTGCTGAGCGCATCGTTGCGCGGCTGGCCGCCGAGCGTAGGATCAGGCCTGGCACGCCCGAGTATCGGACGCTGCATTCCTCGATCGTGCCGCCCTACGATGTCAAAAAATTCCCCAACCGCTGGTGGAAGCTGCGGTCTGACTTTCCAGTCCGTACGCTGATGGCGCATATAGGCAAGGACACCTATTCGCACATCCACTATGACCCGCATCAGGCACGCACCATTTCCGTGCGTGAAGCAGCCCGGCTCCAGTCCTTCCCCGACGGCTTCCGCTTTTCCGGAACGATGAACCCAGCTTTCCGGCAGATTGGCAATGCAGTGCCGCCGCTGATGGCGTTCGCTCTCGCGGAAATCATCCGCTCGGATCTCAGCGCTGTCGCTGCGGAAGCCGGGCCGCAAAAGGCGGTGGCCGTCGGCTAGCCTGCTGAGGCTGGTGTTGCTGCCGCCTCCAGCAGTCCGGCCACCTCTTTCGTATCGAGCGTCGGAAGGTTGGCGAGATCGATCGTGTATTTGACCGCGACTACTCCTGAGGGCCAGCAAAAAGACTCCGGTAGCCGCGGAAAGTTGCCTTCCACAGGATAAAAGGTCGCGTCGCTCAGATTGAAGCTATTCAGTTCGCCAGACCGGCGCATCTCGTCTACCCACCCCAGCTTCGCGAGCTTGATCAAAAGACCGTCGACCGCCCAGGCATCGTGCCGCAACAGATCAATCAGTTCGTCGACCAGGGTCGCGACAGTTATCGAGCCGCCAATCGATTGCTCCAGCCGTATCGACGCTAAAATCAGTGACCGCCCGTCAGCGATCCAGAGCTGATCTAGCCGGGAAATTTCATGCTCGTGACGGCCTCGCGTCGTGGTTTTCACCTCGAGGTGCAGCGTACCCGCGACGAAGTCGTGGCGCTCCTTGTCCGCACCGCTCCAGCAGGCGACTGCGTAGGTCCCGAGCACGGGCAAGAGTACCTTTGTCAGGACGAGGAGCTCACCGACCAGACCAATCTGTACAGCGTGTGTCATATGCAGGCGGCTCGGGCGCCAGATTGCCTGCCAGTTGCGAATGATCGAATCGATCGCGGCCCAGGGTTCGCGAGCATCTGCGAAGACCGCCTGTACAATTTCACGGCAGAATGGCGTGAAGACGCGCTCGTGCCGCGGGCTGGCTGCAAGCCCCAGAAAGGGGCCGTTCTCGGTAACCGTTAGTCGCACCCTGAGGCCGTTTAGGTCAGGGATGCCTCTTCGTACTTCGGTGTCAGGGACCGGTATCAGCAGCTGCAACTCGCCGGTGGCATCCATTCCGATCAAGATGGCAGTTTCCTGATCGGCCCAAACTACCGGATATGTTGCAAGGCTGCCCTCGCTTAGGGGTCGCTCCGAACGCAGTTGTGCCCAGCCTTCCGGGCTCAGCTCAATCGTCACGGGCCACACCGAGGTTTAGCACTGAACTCCCGGCGCCGTCCGACGTCTGAGGAAGGCTGAGCGCCACCGCGATAACGCTGTCAACGGCCTTGATCCCAAGGGGGCCAGGGGCCAGTGGGTAGAGTATAAGCAGACCTTGTGAGGCGGGCCGGGCCGCGCGCATCGCGCCGGCATCATAGTCGCCGTTCCGACGGCGAAAGGCATCTGGTCCGCCTGGAAGGTCGACACCTTCGTGGCGCGGATCGATAAGGATGCCGATTCCCTCGGAGCTCGTCCGGGACCGTGTCACCACGCCGACCATATGGCCACCCAGGCTGATATCGGCGCCTCTGCCTGAGCTGGCGACGAAGACCGTCCAGTCAACCAACTCGCCGTCTGTGACGCGACGTTCGATCCACTGGGCAAGCTCTGCGCCACGGAAGGCAACGACATCGTCATGCGTGCGATACAGCCGGAGGAACTCACAGATAATCTCAGCCGCAATATCCTGAAACAGAAGTCCGCCGGCCGTTACGCGGCCGGCACTTGCTCCGGACAGTAGACGCTCAGCGAGCAGCCGGTTGTCTGCGAGGCTTTCGGCGCTCGCCAGCGGAAGCATGACAGTCTGAGGGTGCTCTCCCGACCAGGAGTCGGGAAGTTCCGACGAGAGTCCGCCCTTATTGCGAGCAGTGAGCAGTAGTCCGCTGTGCGCGCGGAGCCGTATTGCCATCTCGTCCGGCCTGCGTCCGGCTTTCGCTAGTGCTTGGAGTGAGTCTCGGAGCGACTGCTCGACTAGGGCAAGCTCGATGAACCAGTGCGCAATGCCTTCGGTAGTCCAGATCCGTATAAGATCCTCATATCCGGTCCTGAAGCCATACCAGCGTGCCATCTGCAGCAAGGTGTCCGCAAGGCTGGAAGTGCGCAGAAAATAGGAGATCGTCAGCCCTTCGAGCGTCAGCCCGCGCGACAAGCGGTTGCCGCCGACCGCGACGATGTGACGTGCGATCCTGGTTTCATACTCGAGGTGCTCGCCGGCTACGCTGTTGAGTTCCAGGATCTCCAGACCGGCGAGGACTCCGGCCGCACGGGCGAAAATATTCTGGGTAGATGCCGGAAGCGTGGTGCCGTCGAGATGTTCCACGAGGGCGCGTTCAAAAAGGCCGTCCAGCCGCTGGCCTTGCCGAACTGCATCAAGCCAGATTTCCCGCTGCTCACGCATCGCGATGGCAATCCGCGCTTGGTCGTCCGTACGCGAACTCACGTGAACGAGCATGGTATTGGGTTGTCCGTCCAGCTCCGGCCGGAACTCGCGAATGGCGCCGGCGACGCAGAAGGTCAGAAAGGCGTCGGAAAGCGACGGCGGAACCAAGGCGCCTTCCGGCCCGACCATGACGCCGCGATTCCGCCCCGCCCGACTGCGACGGAGCGCAGACACATCGTCGCCAGGCACATCGCGCAGCACACTGCGGCCCTTTGCCGAAATCCCGAAAAGCTCTTCGGTGCCGGTATATCCTTCGGGACGTGGGAGCTGGAGCGCGAAATCGCACGGGAACAAGTCCTCGCCGACCTCCCGGTCATGGGCGTGCGGGTCAATGAAGATGTTGGCGAATGGGGTTGCCGTATACGCGATGTAACTCGCTCTCGGCAGCAGACCAAGGACAGTGCGGATCTTCGCATTGGTGGGCGATGGCGCGCTCTCCGGGTCCTCCGTTTCCTCATTCTCCTCGACCATGGGGTCTCGCGCCC
>JBGTBZ010000394.1:0-4261 GCA_041749155.1 Phycisphaerae bacterium | reverse complement strand
CAGTCCATTCCGCCTGCCGACGCACCCCCCGGCGGCGGTGGCCGGCCGGAGTGACCGGTAGCGCTTTCAAATCCGCCGAAACCCGCCCCGCCGGCAACCCAGCGGTCGCGGCGACGTAAGATCGCTTTGCCGATGTCCGTTGCGCCGCCAATGCCAGCAGATACGCTCGCCCCGACTCCGCAGGCCCGCCGCGGTGGCGGCGATCCGTTTTGCGTGACCGATCCCGCCTTGTTTGACGTGGCGGAGAAGGTGCGTGCGGGTGTGCCGCTCTCTTTCGAGGATGGACAGCTCCTGACGCGAAGCCGGGACATCTGGGGGATCGGCCGGCTTGCTAACGCCGTGCGCGAGCGCCTGCACGGCGACGTGACCTATTACAACCGCAATCGGCACATTAACTACACGAACGTCTGCGCCCTTTCCTGCAAGTTCTGCAGCTTTTATCGCAAGCGCGGCGAGGCGGGGGCCTACGAGATGCCCGTCGAGCAGGTGATCGCCACCGCGAAGAAGGCCTGGGATGACGGCGCGACCGAGGTGCACATCGTCGGCGGGCTGCACCCATGGCTGAAGTTCGAGTACTACCTCGACTTCCTCCGCGGCATCCGCCGCGAGTGCCCGGACCTGCACATCAAGGCCTTCACCGCCATCGAGATCGTCCACTTCTCACGCATCGCCCGCCTGAGCATCGAGGAAGTGCTCCGCGAGCTGAAGGCGGCGGGCCTGGGCAGCCTCCCCGGCGGGGGAGCGGAGATTTTTGACGACCGCGTGCATGACGAGGCGTTCAAGGGGAAGGTGCGCGAGGACAAGTGGTTCGAGGTGCACCGGACGGCCCATCGCCTGGGCCTCTACAGCAACGCCACGATGCTCTACGGCCACATCGAGGGGGCGGACGAGCGCGTGCGGCACCTGATCAAACTGCGCGAGCTGCAGGCCCAGAGCCTGCGGGCGATGGGGCTCGATCCAGATGTTCCGCCGGCCGAGGGGGCAGAGGCGGAGCGAACAGCGAACATCGAACATCGAACATCGAAGATCCAAGTCCCGGAACGTCGAACGTCGAACGTCGAACGTCGAACGTCCAACGTTGAAGTTCAGAATGGGGAGTCCGGCACTTCGAGGTTCGACGATGAACGTTCGACGTTCGACGTTCGCTCTGGCTCATCGCAGGGGCGCGCCTGCTTCAACTGC
Source organism: Phycisphaerae bacterium (assembly GCA_041749155.1). Lineage (GTDB taxonomy): Bacteria > Planctomycetota > Phycisphaerae > Tepidisphaerales > Tepidisphaeraceae > JAEZED01. The sequence goes on along the minus strand of JBGTBZ010000394.1, from coordinate 3,079 downwards.
GTGATCCCGCTCTCCTTCATTCCTGAGCACAGTGAACTTGGCCATCTCCCCGGGCCGACCGGCCTCACCGACCTGAAGACGCTCGCCATCGCCCGCCTGATCTGCAATAACGTAGCCCATATCAAGAGCTTCTGGATCATGCAGGGCGTGCATCTCTCTCAGATCGCTCTCAACTGGGGCTGCGACGACCTCGACGGCACCGTTGTCTGGTACGACATCACCAAGCGCCAGGCCGGCGGCGGGACCCAGCGGCAGGAGATGCACGTCGAGGACCTGAAGAAGGTCATCCGGGACGCCGGACGGGTCCCGGTCGAGCGCGACACGCTCTACAGACCGATCACCCGCTGATTCAACCCGGCCGGAGGGGGCGCATCGCTGGTGCGGCTGAGTTAACATTCCCTTCATGGCCGCCACCACATCTCGCCGCCTTCCGCTCACCGCCGGCCTCCTGCTGCTCATCGCCGCCGGCTGTGCCTCCGGCGGGCACGACCACGACCACGATCCCGACGACCATGGCCACACCCACGCCGCCATGGATTACACGGTCGATGCCGGCGTGACGGATGACGCGGTTCCTCGCCCCGCCGCCGGCGGTTCGTACTGGTGGCGCGGCAATCTCCACACGCACACCCTCTGGAGCGACGGCGACGCCTTTCCGGAGGTCGTGGCAGAATGGTACAGGCGCAACGGCTATCACTTTCTTGCTCTTTCAGACCACAACGTGTTGCTGCGGGCCGAGAAGTGGGTGGCGATCGATGAGGCGTCGGAGGCAGTCTCCGGGCGCACCCGCCCCGCCCTCGATGCCTACCGCCAGCGTTTCGGCGGCTCCTGGGTCCAGACCCGTCAGAACGCCGAGGGGGCGACGGAAGTCCGCCTCAAGCCATTGGCGGAGTTTCGCACGCTTTTCGAGGCGCCGGGGCGCTTCCTGATGATCGAGTCGGAAGAGATTACCGACCGCCGCTCCGTCCACGTCAATGCCACGAACATCACCGAGTTCATCCCCCCGCAGGGCGGCGAGACCGTCACCGAAACGATCGAGAACAACATCCGCGCCGTGCTCGACCAGGAACAGCGCACCGGCCAGCCAATGTTCCCCCACCTGAACCACCCGAATTTCTCCACCGCCGTCACCGTCGAGGAGATGGTCGGCATCAGGGACCTCCAGTTCTTCGAGGTCTACAACGGACACCGCGGCGTGCGCAACCTGGGCGACGCGGCGGCGTACATCCCGCCACTCGAGCGGATGTGGGACATCATGCTGGCCGTGCGGCTGGGCGAGATGGGTTTGGGTCCCCTCTACGGCCTGGCGGTGGATGACGCCCATCATTACGAGCACAGCACGAGCCAGACGGCCCGTCCCGGCCGCGGCTGGATCATGGTGCAGGCGGCGCACCTGAGCCCGGAACACCTGGTCCGCGCCATCCGCGGGGGCGACTTCTACGCCACCACGGGCGTCGTCCTGAGCAGCATCGAGCGGGAGAGCACCCGGCTGAACATCGTCGTGGAGCCGGAGGAGGGGATCGAGTACAAGATCGAGTTCATCGGCACCCGACGCGGATTCGATGCCTCCAGCCGGCCGGTGCTGGACGAAGAGGGCCAGGAGGTCCGCGCCACGCGCTACTACAGCGACCAGATCGGCCAGGTGCTGAAGACGGTAACCGGTACTCACGCCAGCTACGAGCTGACAGGGGATGAGCTATACGTCCGGGCTCGGATAACCTCGAGTAAGTCCAAGGTCAACGGCTTCACCGAGGGGGAACTCGAAACGGCCTGGATCCAGCCCCTGGTGCCGTCTGCCGGCCCCTGATGGCAGTTGCCGCCGGCGGGGGCGCGGCTATGATCTCCGCCCCGCGGAAACTGAGGTATTTGCCATGGCGCTTGAGAAACTTACCCCGAAGCCCGGACAGGCGTTCACCGTCACCATTACCCGCACCCCGACCCGGGAGTCGGCCCGCAAGACGCTGGAGCGGCTCTTCATGAGCGACGGCGAGTTCCGCGCCCCCATCGACGCCCGCGCCGCTTGTCATACCGATCGTCCCAAGCGCCGCGGAGGACGTATCTACACCAAGTACACCCGCAAGGTGCACCCCGAGCTCGTCAAGGGCGTTACGGCCAGCGTGAGGGCGACCCCGCAGCATGTGCGCGATCTTCAAAGTGTCGCTGGCTTCGTCAACGTGAAGTAGGCATCAGTTGGCGAGGCCGCCGATGGTGTCCAGCAGTTGGTTGAGATCCACCGGCTTCGCGAAAAAGTCCACGCCCGTCTGCCCGCGCAGGACATGCCGGTTGTACTCCCCGCTGATGGCCACCACGCGCCGAGGGCGGTGTGCCAGGGGCAGGCGGTGGGTCTGCTCGATCAGGGCAAAGCCGTCCATGTCGCTCTTTGGCATGTGCAGGTCGGTCAGCAGAACGTCAAACCGGTCTTCCAGAAGACGCTGCAGGCCCTCGCTGCCGTCGCCGGTGGTGACGACGGTGGCGCCAGCGCGGCGCAGCAGCTTGCCGAGGGCGCTGCGGGTACCGGGATCATCTTCAACAACAAGCACTTTCATGGCAGTGAACGACCGAGGGCCACATAGTAGCCGCACCCGTTCACCGTGAAACCGGATTCAGAACGCCGCGAGTTGGTTCCGCCAAACCCCGTCGCCCCCGAGCAACTCGGAGGGCCGGAAGCCGATCTTGTAGGCCATGGCGGCGCAACCCTCGATCCAGAACCCGAGGTAGTAATAGGGAATCTGCGCAATGCGGCAGGCATCGATCTCGTGGAGCACACCGAAGGTGCCCAGGCTGCGTCGCCGCTCCTCGGGATCGTAGTAGAAGTAAACGCTCGAAAGCGATTGGTCGCAGACGTCGCAGATGCCTACGGCGACCAGCCTTCCGGAGGCGTGGCGATAGGTAAACTCCCGCGTGTCCACCGGCGAGTCGTATAAGAAGTCCACGAAGCTCTGCCAATCGAGGTGGCCGGCGTCCCCGTGGCGTTGCGTCTGGTAACGGCAGTAGAGCGCGAACTTCTCCTCATCGGGCAGCAGCGGTCCCTCGGTAACGGTCAGATCCGCATTGCGGCGGACGCAGCGCCGCAGGCTGC
>JBGTBZ010000393.1:0-7113 GCA_041749155.1 Phycisphaerae bacterium | reverse complement strand
CCGCCGGTGCCCTGGCCCGTCTGGTCGTGCTGCGCCGATTGCATCACGGTGCCGTCAGGCATCGTGTGCGTGCCGCTCATCGTCCCATGGTCCATGCCTTCATGCGCCATGCCCATGTCGGCCATGGTCAGCCGGTCGGGCTCGCGCATCTCCGGCACCTCGCCCTCCATCCCCTCGCGCGGCGCGAGCGTGCCGCGGGCATAGGCGCTCCGGCCCATGGTCTCGGCGAAGATGGTGTAGGCGCGCGCCTCGGTCGGGCGGACGATCACGTCGTAAGTCTCGGCCACCGCGATGCGCAGCTCGTCCACCTTGACCGGCTGGACGTTCTGCCCATCGGCCTGCACGACCGTCATCTCGAGTCCGGGGATGCGGATGTCGAAATAGGTCATTGCCGACGAGTTGATGAAACGCAGCCGCACCCGCTCGCCCGGCTCGAACAGGCCCGTCCAGTTCTGCTCGGCGCTCTTGCCGTTGGTCAGCGGAGTCGTGCCCTGCAGGTCCTCGATGTCGGAAGGCATCATGCGCATGCCGCCCCAGGCGAAGCGGTCGGTGAGTGCCGCGCCGAGACCGTCCTCCTTCGCGTCGCGCACCAGGTCGACGAGCGTCCGCTGTTGCCGGTTGTAGTAGTCCGGCATGGTCTTGAGGTTGCGGAAAACGCGGCTGCCGTGGTGCGGGTGCGCATCGGTGAACTGGACCACGTAGTCCTTGTCATAGCGGAAGGGTTCGCGCCCCGACGGCTCAATGACGATGGCGCCATAGGCGCCGTCCGGCTCCTGAAAGCCCGAGTGGCTGTGGTACCAGTAGGTGCCCGCCTGCGTCATCGGGAAGCGATAGGTGTGCGTCGCGCCCGGCGCGATTCCCTCGAAGGTCAGCCCCGGCACGCCGTCCTGCTGGTAAGGCAGGATCAGCCCGTGCCAGTGCACCGAGGTCGGCTCGGAGAGGTTGTTCTTCACGTGAATCGTGACGTCCTCGCCCTCCTTGAAGCGGAGGACAGGTCCCGGCGAGGCGCCGTTGTAGCCGATGCCGGAGCGGGTGAACTCGCCCGCGTCGACCACCACTCGGTCGACGGAGAGATTGTATTCGCCGGCCAGCGCCGCGCCCGAAAGGGCGGCGGCGAACCCGGCGCCGAGCGACGCCGCCCGGAGCATTCTGATGCCGTGCATGTGCTTTCGATCCTGCTGAGAGTGTCGGATCGGGCGGCGCCAGCGGGCGCCGCCCTGCGGATTACTTCGCGAGCTCGATTTCGCCCTGCATCCCGGCATCGTAGTGGCCGGGTACGTTGCAGGCGAACTCGAGATCGACGCTAGCGTCATCCGGGAAGCTCCAGACGACGTCTGCGGTCTGGCCGGGCTCCAGCAGGACACTGTTCGGGTCGTCGTGCTTCATGACGTGGCCGCCGCCCATGTCCACGTTCATCATATGATGGTTGATCTTGTCGGCCTCGAGCACGCCGTGGTCGACCATCATCTGCATCTCGTCCTGGTGCGCGGCGTGCATCGCCGGGGTTCCCAGGTTGAACTCGTGCACGAGCTGGCCCTTGTTGGTCACGACGAAGCGGACGGTCTCGCCCGCCTTCGCCGTGATCTCCTCGGGCTCGTAGTAATTGTCGTACATCGCCACCTGCACGGTGCGCGACGCGGCAGAGGCCGGAGCCGGCTTTCCGACGTGGCCGTGGCCGGCATCGGCGAATGCCGATGTGGCGAAGGAAGCCGCGGCGGCAATGCCGGCGGCGGCAACAAGGGTGCGGATCATCAGGTTTCCTCGAAACTGAACGGTCGTGTGCATGCGGCGCAAGGCGCCGCGCGAGCGAGTGTGACCGTCAGGCTCGCGGAGGTGGCGGTTCAAACTCCGGCAACGACGAAGCGGCCCGGACACGATAGTTCAGCTTCCGGTTCACCTCGATCGGGAGGAGCTCGGCCTGAGCCCAGCCACTCTCGCCGGCCAGCGCGGGACTCCCGCAATGCAGAGATACCGATGCGCAGCAGACCTGGGTTTCCGGGACTTCGTGATCCTGAGTCCCGACATGCTCCGAGCCGTGATGATGGTGACTGGCCGCGAGGCCCTGATCCACCTCGGGCGAGGCGCCATGCACATGCGCGGGCGTGACCGCCAGGACGGCCAGCGCAATCACCACGAGTGCTCGGATCAACAGCATCATGCTGCACACATACACCTTCCTCCAACCGGAAGGTCAAGCCATTCGAGAAGCGAAGGGAGAGGCACTCCGCCGCGGTTGGCGCATACTCCGCCGGTCAGGAGTTGCGCCGTTCAGAGGAACGGCCTCAGGCATGCGCTCTTCGAGCCGCTCCACCCGCTGAGACAAGTTGGCCAGTCAGATCTTGCAGGATCGGACACTCGGGGCGGTGATCTCCCTGTCAATCGGCACGGAACCGGGACTCCTGATCGGCGTGCAATAGGACCCCGCGATGGTCGGGCAACCGGGCGTGCTTGCGTGAGAAACTGGCGACTGCAGCGGCCAAGTGCCCGCCGCCGCAGGTCTCGCGGCACAGACGCTGTCCGGGCAGCAATCCGGACGAATAGGCGAACGCCGCGGCGGTTTTTGCCCCGGCGGCAGATTGCCGGCGGGAGCCTGCGGCGTGCCAGTTACTGCGCGGCCGGCATGTCCCCGCCATGCATGAAGGCGCGGAGCTCTTCCAGCGTCAGCTCTCCGTCGTCATCCGTGTCCGCGTACTGAAACATGCGGGCGTGAACCGCCTGCACCTCCTCCAGCGAGAGCGTCCCGCTGGCGTCCGTGTCCACGAGGGCCATCATCATCAGCATCATGTGCGGGCCCATGCCGCCGCGGCCCTGATCTCGCCGCGTCATCATTGGATGCCCCTTCATCATGCTGCCCCCGCGGTCGTGCTGCATCATCGGCATGTCGGCGCCACCCATCATCGGGCCAGGAGCGGGCGCAGCCTCCTGCTCGGTTTGGGCGACAGCGCCGCCGGCGATGAGGGCGAGTGTCGTCGCGATAGTCAGGATCGTGTTTCTCGGCATGTTCTGTCCTCCGGTTCGTGATCTGCCAGTCGAGGATACAGCGGATGCCCGGGGCGGTCGTTGACCTCGCTCAAACCGGCGCGGCCCCTGACCACCGAACCCGCTGAGCCCCGTCCATAGCTCAGGCCATGCTCCGGCTCGCCTCCTGGCAGCTGGCGAGCCGGCTCGTCGCGACCACGAGGCCGGTGAGCCGCGGCCTCCAGCATCCGGCGATGAACCGCATCGGAGTTCTCCCTCGCTTCGAGACGTTCCGCTATCCGCCCAGCGCGCTCCCCCGCACGCCGGAGGGGGAGCAGGAACAGGACGACGGCGAGCGCGACGGCGCCCCAGCGGAGCGCCGTCCGTGCCATGGTCGGGCGAGAAGCCCGGCGGCGAGAGCTGCAATCACCGCCGCCCTCGCTTCCAGTCGTCCATGCGGGCATAGATCGCGACCGCGATGCCGGCGAATGCCACAGCGATGAACACCCAGCGGAGGCTGTCGAGACGCTTTGATATCCGGACGTAAATCGCCATCGGTGCCGACGGACGCCGGCCGTGGACATTTACCGCCGCCGGGCGAAGCAACGGACCGGATTTCCTAGGACTGCACTGCCCCCGCGCGACTGCGGCAGCCTAAACCTGATCGAAGGACGAGATGATCGGACAAGGTCCGGTGGATCCGGACCCGCACTCCTCAGCCAGCCGCGAGAGCGCATCGCGTGCCCGATTCAGCTCCGCGATCCTTGCATCGAGCACGGCGAGCCGCTCGGTCGCCAGTTCGCGGGCGCGGGCTCTGTCCGCCGTTGAGTCGAGCGCGATCAGTTCGGCAATCTGCTCCAGCGTGAAGCCGGCCGCCTGGGCCGAGCGGATGAACCTGAGTTTCCGCAGGTCCTCGTTCCCATACCGTCGCACGCCGCCGCCGGATCCGAAGCCGCCAGGTCGGTCCGGCGTGTCGAGCAGACCTCTACGCTGGTAATACCTGACCGTCTCGACCCCGACCTCGCCCGCGCGGGCAAGGCTGGCGATTGTCATTTCCGGGGCTTGACTCCGTACCATGGTACGGAAGCTATATCCGGCGCAGCCCAGACTCAAGCCGATCAACAGGAGCTGCACCAATGAACATCATGACACCGCATCTGACCAGAAGAGCCACGCTCTACCGCATGGTCATGAAGGACCACATCTGCCCCTATGGCCTGAAAGCGAAGCATCTGCTCCGCCGCGAGGGCTTCGAGGTCGACGACAGATGGCTGACCTCGCGCGAGCAGGCGGACGCCTTCAAGGTCGAGCACGATGTGAAGACGACGCCTCAGGTCTTCATCGATGGAGAGCGGATCGGCGGCTACGACGATCTGCGCCGCCACTTCGGCAGGTCCGTCGCCGATCCGAAGGCCACCTCATACAGGCCCGTCATTGCGCTCTTCGTGATGACGGCCCTTATGGCGCTCGCCGCCAGCCTTGCCGCTTACGGCACGCCCTTCACCGTACGTGCGGCCGAGTGGTTCATCGCCTTCAGCATGGCCGTGCTGGCGCTCCTGAAGCTCCAGAACGTCGAGAGCTTCGCGACCATGTTCCTGAACTACGACCTCCTGGCGAAGCGCTGGGTGCCGTACTCCTACATCTACCCCTTCGCCGAGGGGCTGGCCGGCGTGCTGATGATCGCCGGCGTGCTCAACTGGCTGTCGGTGCCGCTGGCGCTCTTCATCGGGACGGTCGGCGCGGTCTCGATATTCAAAGCCGTCTACATCGACGGACGCGAGCTGAAGTGCGCCTGCGTCGGTGGGTCGAGCAACGTGCCTCTCGGGTTCGTCTCATTGACCGAGAACCTGATGATGATCGCCATGGCCCTGTGGATGGCGCTCGCGGCCTTCGGTCTGACCGTTGGCGCGACCCACGCGATGTGAGCCCAGCTCCGATCCCACACCCGACGCTGGCCAATGGTGACCTTGAGGAGGCACTTCAGGCTCGCGAGGCTCTGACCCATGGCTACGCCACCGCCTTCGGCTACGGCGCAGCCATTCTCTTCGCCGCGGCTGTCCTCCTCGTGGTTCCCGTCAACACGCGAGAGACACAACGTTCCGCCTCGACGACCCGATGAACCAGACAACCGAAGCTCCGCGGAGCCTTCCAGAGCTCCGCGGTGTCGTGTTCCACGGAAGCGTTCTCCACGATGACGAGACCGGTTACCGGCCACAGGATCGCGCCAGGTCCCGCATGACCGCGTAATCGCTCAGCATCTCCGCGACGGCAGCCTCGTCCGGCAGCAACGTCAGCTCGTCTGCGGCCCGCGCCTGGAACTCCGGGCGGTACTCAACGACCGGCGGGCAGACGACGGCGAGTTCAGAACCGGCCGTCGCGCAGGCGGCGAGCCAGCTCGTCACGACCATGAGGCCGGCGAGCCGTGGCCTCCAGCATCCGGCGCTGGATCTCATCGGAAATCTCCATGGTCTCGAGACGCTCTGCCATCCGCCCGGCGCGCTCGCCGGCGCGCCGGAATGATAGGTCTTCACCATCAGCGGCGGCACCGCCGAGATCAGCCCCGCCCTCGTAACACGAGCCGTGGCATGACGCCCGATATAGCGGGCGACCTCCCCGCCGCCGGTCGAGAAGCCGATGAGGGCCGCATCGCGCAGGTCGAGCGCCTCGATCAGTTCGGCCAGGTCGTCGGCATAGTGGTCCATGTCGTTGCGGTCCCAGGGCTGGCTGGACCGGCCATGGCCCCGCCGGTCATGCGCGATGACACGGAAGCCGTTCGAGGCCAGGTGCATTATCTGCGATTCCCAGCTGTCGGCATTCAGCGGCCAGCCGTGACTGAGGACGACGGGTCGCCCGCTGCCCCAGTCCTTGAAGTGGATCTGCGTCCCGTCCCCGGTCGTGATCGTTCCCATCGTTTGAGTTCCCTCTCGGCTGCTTTGGGCCGCCCCGAGCGCTTTTGGCGCCGTCATGCTGGCGACGGCCACGACCGCGGCCCCTCCGATCAGCACGCCCCGGCGGCTTCCATGCAGGCGCGTTCCGGCGGCATCTCGTTTGGCATCGTTCGTCTCCCACTGCCGGCGGCATCGGCGCCTGCCGCGCAGCTCTTTCAAAGCAATCGGCGGTCGGCCCGTGTGAATCATCCGAAGGTTTGAGCCGGGCACCCGATGAATCGGGAAGGGCGCCTTCATCGGGACGCTTGCCGCCCCGCATCTCTCTGGCATTCTGGTGCGGTTGAAATTGCCGGCGGGCAGCATGGCCGAGTCCCTGTCAGAACAGAGGCGGATGCCGCTCTCGAGCGATCGTCCCGGTCGTGACGAAACGCTGCTGGCCGTCGTCGTGGTTGGCGTCCTGCTGGCGATCGTGACCCTCAGCGGCCCGTTTGCTGGGATCGACCTCGGCGGCGGTCCCCCGGCTCTGGCGGCTTATGCCACTGCGGTCCTGATAACCGATGTGATGACGGCGGTGCTGCTCCTGTCCATCCATGCCGCGCGGCCGTCCCGTGCCATTTTGGTGCTTTCTCTCGGATACCTGTTCACCGGCCTTGCCGCGGTCCCCTGGGTTCTCACCTTCCCGGGCGTGTTCTCACAGACGGGGCTGCTCGGCGCCGGACTGCAGACCACGGCAGTGATCGCGGCCGGCCGACGTGTCGTCTTCCCGTTCGCGATCCTCGCCTACGCGCTGCTGTCGCGCGCCGAGAGCGGTCGGAGATCAGTTGAAGGCTGGCCCGGGGTCCTTGCCGGCATAGTGCTCGCGATCGCCGCGGTTGCGGCGCTGACTTGGGTCGCCATAGCCGGAGGAGAGAGCCTGCCGCTGATGCGAGACCCACGCGTGGCGACGGCAGCCTGGAACGTGGTCCCGGCGGTCGCCGCGGTGATCTGCGTTAGCGCCCTGGGGTTGTTGTGGTGGCGTGGCGTCCAGTGCTCGCTCGACCTTTGGCTGATCGTCGTCCTCGCGACGCAATTGATTGAGATCGCTATGCTCGCCTGGCTGAGCTCGGGCGAGCGCTTCAGCCTCGCCTGGTGGTGCGGCCGCGCCGTCGGCTTTGTCTCTGCGAGTGTCGTCCTCGTCGTCCTTATGATCGACACGATGTCTGTCTTCGATCGGCTGCTGCGGGCCGCGAGGGCCGAGCGGCAGATGCGCGAGGCCCGGCTCGCCGGC
>JBGTBZ010000392.1:0-2572 GCA_041749155.1 Phycisphaerae bacterium | reverse complement strand
CTGACAGCACGATTGCATTGCCGACCAGCGCCAGGACTGCCGCCAGGGAGCCCCAGCCCAGCCACTTGGCGAAGTCGACGATCCGCACGACGTCCTGGGCGGCGCGGGCGACGAACGCCTGCTCGCTGCTGGTGCTGGTCGGGTCCGGGTCGGCGGCGAACTCGGCGTCGATCGCCTGTGCGACCTCTTCGAGCCGTTCCGGGTCGCTGACACGCACGTTGAACTGCGTGACGATTCCCAGCTTGCGCGCTCCGGCCGACTGCTGCAGGAACGGCAGGTGGACATATCCGACGTTCTGGTCCTGGGCCCGTGGCGAGCGGATGATGCCCGCGACGTACACGGTCACGCCCACGGCGTCGAAACGGTCGCCCACCCCGAGGCCCCGGCGCTGCGCCAGCGTCTCGCCCAGCACGGCGGCGTCAGACCGCCACTGCCAGTCCGCAAGCGAGCCGGCGAGGAACTCCACGTCGCCGCTGAACTGCTCGGCCAGCTTCTCTTCCGGCACGCCGCGGAACGTGACCACATCGAGGCTCGTGCGACAGTTGCTGACCACCACCTGCACCGGCGTGACCGCCGCCACGCCCGGGATGCGCTCGATCCGCTCGCCGTAATGCTCCGGCAGGCGACTGGCAAAGGGGCAATAGCGGTTCTGCCGATAGACGACCAGCATCGTCTCGTCCGCCGCGGCGTGGGTCGCCTCGTGGACACCCGCCTGCATCGACTGGACGGCGGCAAAGAGAAACATGGCCGTAGCCACGCCCGAGACGGTCAGGAGCGTCCGCACGCGGCGGCGCGTCACCTGCTTGAGCACGAAGGGGAGGAACCTGGGTCGAATCATGCCACACCTCCGGACATCGCCGCGACAGCCACCGCCGCGGGCGGCGCGGCCTCTTTCTGCCGCTCGACCAGCCGTCCCTTCTCGAGATTCAGCACCAGCCCTGCCTGCGCCGCCGACCTGGGGTCGTGGGTGACCATGATCAGCGTCTTGCCCAGCTCCTTGTTCAACTGCTTGAGCAGTCCCATCACGTTCCGGGCCGATTCGGCATCCAGGTCGCCGGTCGGCTCGTCGGCGACGAGGATCGAAGGCTCGGTCACGATGGCACGGGCGATCGCGACGCGCTGCTCCTGCCCGCCGGAAAGCTGCCGGGGGAAGTGGTCATGACGGTCTGAGATGCCGACCAGCTCCAGCGCAGTCGCTACCCGCTGGTGACGTTCGCGGGCACTGAGCTTGTGCAGGAGCAGGGGGAGCTCGACATTCTCGTATGCTGTCAGGACCGGCACGAGATTGTAGAGCTGGAAGATGTAGCCCACGTTGAGGGCACGCCAGCCCGCCAGCTTCGAGCGGGAGAGACGCGCCACGTCGACGCCGTCGATGCGCAGCGAGCCCGCCGTAGGCTTGTCGATCCCCGCGATAAGGTTCAGCAGCGTCGTCTTGCCGCTGCCGCTGGGGCCCATCAGGGCCAGGAATGTCCCGCGCTCCACACTTAGGTCCAGCCCGTCCAACGGCCGGATGACGTTTTCGCCGCGGCGGTACTCGCGCGTGAGGTTGCGACACTCAATGAAGGCCATCGCCGCCTCCCTGGCCGGGATCGGCCTCACCCACGATGCGAATACGGTCTCCCTCACTCACGCTCCGCGTGTCGGCGATCAGCCGGTCTCCCGGATTCAGACCCGCCAAAATCTCGACCCAGCCGTCGCGGCGGCCGTTGCCGATCGTCACGGTCCGCCGGGCCGCCCGGCTGTTGACGGGGTCCACGACGAGCACGCTTGCCGTCCCGCCGGCCGTCTGTACGAGCGATTCAGGGGCATACACCGCGCTGCCCGCGCCCAAAGGGGCTGGGGAGTCACCGAAGAACCGCACCCGGGCCAGCATCTCAGGCTTCAACTGCGGGTCGGGGTCTTCGATGGCCACCTTTACCTGCAGCGTGTTGCGCGCCACGTCCGCCTCGTGCACGATGCGCGTGACCCGACCCCGGAACGACCGATCGGGCAGGATCCCCACGATCACCTCCGCCGCCATCCCGACACCGACCCTCGCGGCGTCGGCCAGCGGAACATCCACGCGCACCTGCAACTTCTCCGGGTCATACAGCCGCAGGACCGAGGCGGAGAGTGGCGCATCCATCGCCTGCATGAGCTTGGATCCCGGCTGGGCATGGAGGGTCATCACGACGCCGTCCGCCGGTGCCCGGACAGTCGTCCGGTGGAGCCGAAGCTGGGCCTCGTCACGCTTGGCCTGGGCCGCGAGGAGCCGGGCCTCGGCCGTCGAAAGGGCAGCCTGCTCTTCGATGCGCAGGCGAGCGTCTTCCCGGGCAGCAGTCAATTCCGCCTGGTGGCGGGCGAGCTGTGCTTCAAGGACTGGCCGCCGGGCCCGGGTGTTCGCCAGCAGGCCCCGTTGCTGCGCCAGGCGCTGCCGTGCCACAATGAACTCGGTCTCCGATGCCGCGCCCGATCGGTGAGTCCGCTCCGCCAGCCCGAACAGCTCGGAAAGCTCATCGAGAAGGGCCATCTGGGCATCGATCTCAGGGGCCAGGGCCGCCAGTTCCGCTTCGATCTCGGCAACGCGGGCGGC
>JBGTBZ010000391.1:0-4126 GCA_041749155.1 Phycisphaerae bacterium | reverse complement strand
GGCTCTAGCGCCGGCTGCGTCGTCGGGGCCGGCTCTTCCACCACCGGGGGCGGAGGCGCCGGCTGCGTCGCAGGCTGAGTCGTGGGCTGCGTGGTCGGCTGGCTCTCCGGCGGATCCTGGTCGGCCGCACTCAATCCGACGATGACGAGAACGATGAGAGGAAAAACACAGATCATCGAGTCTCCTGGTAAGGTGCTGGAGGAGCGGAACGCCTTGACTGGCAAGACCGAAGCGCAGTACCTCTGGGACCCGGTGTACGTCGGCGCCATGCTCCTGCGAGACCGCGATACCGACGGCGACGTGGTGCACCCGACGTCGGCGGCCGCCAGCGACATTACGTGCTGGACGGCGCCAACTTCAACGTGACCGCCTTGACGAACGCTCTTTCGCTATTTTTCCCCAGACTTCTGGACTTAGGCCGCCTGCAACTTCACCGGCGCAGGACCGCTGCCCTTCACGAGGTCGATCGCGTCCAGGCAGTGCTGCTTGCTCACGTACGACTCAGCACCGTCGGCGATGATGCGACCATTGACGGTCTCCAGCCGCCAGCGCCACTCGCCTGGCGACGCCTCGTAGATCACGTAGTTGAGGTATGCCATTGGCCCGAGCCCCTTTTCGCCCGCAGTTTGCGAACAATTGAAGGATCGAATTGGCGGTGTGATGGGGAAGTGGGTGAACTGGGCGAAGTGGGTAGCGGGCTGCTCTGTCGAAATCTTATTGCCGAGCGCGCCCGGGTCATCAAAGACAAAAACCCGAGCCGGGGCCACGGGGGTGGACGCCGGCTCGGGTCGCCGACCCGCAAAACCCCCATCGGCCTGCGAGTCGGTTGCGGGTCTCCTTTCATGAGCTCCGCGTGGAGGACATCCCCAGTACTCGCCAGATCATGCCCACCCGGCCGCCTGCTGCACAACCCCACAGATGGGGGGTTTGTGAACTTTTTTTCATGGCGTCAAATGGAGGGCACGGGAGTCCGAACCGGGGAAAATCAGGGCGCACCGGTGATTCTCACCGGTCCCTTCGTCTTCTGTGCCTCAACGAGCGATTCGCCGCTCTCGTCGCCAAGCGGCTCTCATCTATCATCCCTGCCGGTCCCCTTTGCCAGCACTCTCCCGTCCCTCAAATGCGTATCCTGATCGACAAAGACCCGCAGCTCGACCGCTCGCGTTATCGCCACGAGGCCTCCCCGTGGCCTGCAGCGTGGATCAGCCACCCCGACTGGAACCACGGCACCGCCGTCGTCCTCTTCCGCCGGCGCTTTGCGCTCGAGGGGCCCGCGACAATCCGCATCCACGTCTCCGCGGATCAGCGCTATGTGCTCTTCCTCGATGGCGTTCAGCTCGGCCGGGGGCCGGAGCGTTCCGACGGCGATCACTGGATGTACGAGAGCTACGAGTTGGAGCTGCCCGCCGGCGAGCACCTGCTTCTAGCCCGCACCTGGTGGCTGGCCGAAAGTGAGCCCGCCGCCTACGCGCAGATCAGCTTCCGCCATGGCTTTTTCCTGATGGCGGAGGGGCCGCATGGGCCGTTGCTCGACACGGCTGTCACCGAGTGGGAGTGCCAGAAACTTGGCGGATGGGCCTTCGTTCCGCCGCAGATGACCAACGGCTTCCAGGTTACCGGTGCCAAGGCGCACGTGAAGGCAAGCGAGGTGAATTGGCCCGCCATGGACGGTGGCGGCGATGGCTGGCTGCCCGCCGCTGGCGTCGCGAAGGCGGCGGTTGCGTCGCTGGCATGGGAGGCCAGTCCCTGGTGGGTCCTGCGTCCCGCACTGCTAGGACCGATGCTGGAAACGGAGCGGCATGTCGGCGTTGCCCGCCATGTTGAAGATGTGCCCTCCTCCAACACCAGGCCCATCGCAATCAATGCCGCGAATCATCTTTCGGCAGAGGCCGACGGCTGGAACCGCTTGTTGAACGGAGAAGCGGCGCTGACCATCCCTGCAAACGCACGGCGGCGGGTAATTGTGGACCTTGAAAACTATTACTGCGCCTTCCCGCGCCTCGTTACCAGCGGGGGAGCGGGCTCGCTTGTGCGCATGCACTGGGCCGAATCCCTCTTCGAGCAGCCAGAGGGGCGTACGAAAGGCAATCGCAACGAGATCGTGGGCAAGCACTTCCTGGGCATCGGCGACGCCTTCGAACCCGACGGCGGGAAGAGTCGCGTCTTTGAGCCCCACTGGTGGGAGGCGGGCCGGTATGTGGAGCTTTACGTGGAGGCAGGGAACGAGCCGTTGACGCTCGAGGCGTTTTCGCTGCGTGAGACGCACTATCCGCACAACTTCGACGCCAGCTTCCAGGCCTCCGACCCCCGCCTCGAAGAGGTCATTCCCGTCGCCCTGCGCACGCTCGAGATGTGCTCGCACGAAACCTACATGGACTGCCCCTACTACGAGCAGCTCATGTACGTCGGTGATACGCGCATCGAGGTCCTCGTTACCTACGCCACCGCCGCCGACGATCGCCTGCCGCGGAAGGCGATCACCCTCTTCGACTGGTCACGCCACGACAGCGGCCTGACCAGCGCCCGCTATCCGACGCGTATCACCCAGGTCATTCCGCCATTCTCCCTCTGGTGGGTGGCGATGGTGCATGATCACATGATGTGGCGCGACGACCCGGCCTTCATTCGGGAACGCATGAACGGCGTGCGGGCAGTACTCGACTGTTTCCACGCCCATCTCAACGATCGCGGCCTCATGGAGAGCCCCGACGGCTGGAACTTCCAGGACTGGGTCCCTGGTTGGACCAGTGGCATGCCCCCAGGCGCGCATATGGGCCTCAATGGCAGCCTCAACTTTCACCTCGCCTGGATCTTCCGCCAGGCCGCGGAACTGGAGGACTTCGCCGCGGAGCCGGAACTGGCGGCGCGCCATCGCCGGGCCGCCGACCGCGTCACGGAGGCCGCGAATGCCGCCTTCTGGGACGAGCGTCGCGGTCTCTATGCAGAAGATCTTGAACACCAGCACTTCAGCGAGCATGCCCAGTGTCTGGCCCTGCTCGGCGGCTCCGTGTCGAAGGACCGCCAGGCGCAGGTGATCGACCACCTGTTTCGCGAAAACGATCTGGCACGCACGACCATCTACTTTTCGCACTATCTCTTCGAAACCTGCCGCCTTTCGCACCGCATGGACCCGCTCTTTGCACGTCTCGAGACGTGGTTTGATCTCAAGCAGCAGGGCTTCAAGACCACCTTCGAGATGCCCGAACCAAGCCGCTCCGATTGCCACGCGTGGGGGGCCCACCCGGTTTATCACTATCTTGCTACGCTGCTGGGCATCCGCCCTGCCGCTCCCGGCTTTGCCGTGGTCCGCATCGAGCCACAGCTTGGTCCTCTCGAGTGGGCCCGGGGGGCCATGGTTCATCCGCGCGGGCGCATCACCGCCGATCTGCGGCGAGAAGGCGGCCGGCTGCGCGGGGAAATCGAGTTGCCGCCAGGTATTTCGGGACAGTTGGTCGTTGAAGGCGAGTCGCGGCCCCTGCGGGAGGGAAAGCAGGCGGTTTAGACCGTTCCTGCAGGCTCGCAAATGATCATTCTCCGGACGTTACGCCCCTATTATCAGCGATTGACGGGGGTGGTACACTCTGAGCCGTCTCGGCCTTGAGGTGGCGACACCGCGGATGGTCGTTTCTGTTTCGGGCCTGCGCGGGGTGGCGCTGTTTATGACTCATGCCCAAGCCCTGAATCTGCTTGAACTTAGCGCCGCCCAGGCTGCGGATGCCAGGCAGGTTCGGGATGCCCATGCCCGTCGCCGCAGGCAGCTCGCTTCCCAGTTGGAAGCCGCTTCCACCGCCGAGGCGCGCACCGCTATCGCCGAAACCCTCGATTCCCTCGACCAGGCTTCGGCGCTTCTGCGATCCCAATTGAAGAACCGGCGGCCCGCGGCGCCATCGTCCCCGCCGCCGAAGTCGTCCGCCGCCAGGCCGCAAGAGCCCCCGCAGCGACCGGAAGACTGGATCGCCGCCACGCCTTGGAGCGCCATCCAAAATGAGGCTGCAGGCGAGTTCCGCTCTGCCGACGATGCAGCGCCCCCCACCAGCGCTACGCAGCCTGGTACCCCGCGACCGACTCCGGCAGCGAAGCCATCGCGACCCGTGGCAAAGCCGCAGCCCGTCGCGAAGCCGCCCGC
>JBGTBZ010000390.1:0-1589 GCA_041749155.1 Phycisphaerae bacterium | reverse complement strand
CTGCTGGCGCTGTCGGGGCTGAACGACCCGTCGCTGGCAAGCTTTTATAGGGATCTGCTGAACTCGCCGAGCGCATCGCGCGACGTGCTGGCCAGCGCCCTCCGGGGCGTTGCAACGCTCGGCACGGAGGCGCTGAGCGATACGGTGGTGCCGTTTCTTTCGCACCGTGAGCCGCGCGTGCGTGAGGAGGCGGTAAGGGCGCTTGGCCGAACGAGCAAGGGATTCGAGCGCGCCGCGTCGCTTCGGCCGCTGCTGAATCCGCGGACGGAGGATTCAGAGGCCGTGCGCCAGGCAGCGTGGGTCGTGCTACAGGGGCTGTTCGTGCAGGCGGACGTGGCGACCCTCCAGACCTGGGCCAACTTCTTTCGCGACCAGCAGCAACCCGACCGCCAGCTGGTGGTGCTTCAGGCCATGGCCGCAAAGGCCGAGGCAGCCGACAATCGAGAGGAGCTTGCCTCGCGCCGCCACCAGATGGCGGAGGTGCAACTGGAGCGCATGAACCGCCCCAGCGAGGCGGCGGACCTGTACCGACTGGCGCTCGACTACAGCCTTGAGAGCAGCGGTCCAAGCCTGATCCAGACGCGGGCGCAGCTTGCGCTGCGGGCGTACCTGCGGGCGCGCCGGTACCCGGAGGCGATCGCACTGGCACGCCTGATGATCGGGCGCGATTCCGGCTTCATCCAGGACATCGGCACGATCGTCAAGAGCGAGGCCAAGACTCTCAGCGACAGCGGCCAGGCCGAGGCCGCCCGTGCGCTGATCAACTCGATCCTCGCTGAGAACCCGCCTGTCGTCGATCCTCGGACGGACTCGCAGCTACGCGATCAACTGGCCGAGCTGCCGACCACTGGGGCTGCCGGGAGCGACTAGCAATGCTCAGAGGGCCTGCCAGACGGGCGTGAATCCCAACAGAATCGACTGAAGCCAGGCATAGATCCGCTTCATCTGGATCTCTCTGACCTGGTAGCCCCAATGCTTGAGGAGCCTGTTTCCGCTAGCCCGATTTCTGCACCGGATTCACCAGAAAGGCCGCATCCACCGCGCGATCCGATGCATCGAAGTCAACCACCAGCGCGGTACCCGGGTCATCCTGTCGCGGCGCCTGGCTCAGCCGGTAGTACCACCTCCCCGCTGCCGTCTGGCCGCGCGGCTCGGGCCTCGAGACGATCATCCCCCCGCTGGCTGCGGCGGATGGCGCGCCAAGCAGCCGCCGCACGTCATGCTTGCCCAGGCCAATCAGCGTCTCTCGGATGAACGCCGCCAACTCGTGGCGCGAAGGATCCAGCTCATAGCCTGCCACCGCCTCCCGCAGCCAGGCCCCGCCCCGGGCCCGCTGCGACCTCCGCCACATCCAGGCCGCCAGCAAAGCCGCTCCTGCGACCGCCAGGGGCGCTGCCAGCAGTGCCGAGGACCCTGCCGGCAAGCGCGATGGCAGCGCGGAGGTTGGCGGGGGCTGATAGCGCATCGGTCCTGAAGGTAACGAGGCGGCTTTGCCGATGCACCATACAGCCCGCTTATCGGACATGGCTGCGCTCAAACCCGCCAGACAGCCCGGAGAACCCATGCCACGACCGGATTCCGCGGAAGCC
>JBGTBZ010000389.1:0-2655 GCA_041749155.1 Phycisphaerae bacterium | reverse complement strand
CGGAGTCGCCTTCGCTGGACCAGGCCCGCCTGCAGTGGCGCCTGGGCCAGGCGTACGCCATGGCCTCGCGCGTCAAGCCGATCCTCGACAACGCCAAGCTCACCGCGGGCGGAACGCCCGCCGAGCAGATCGACGCCGCGGAGCTCACCGCCGACCCGGTGACCGCGGAGACGGTGCAGAAGGGCAATCGCCATATCGAGGCGGCCCGCGCGGCGCTGGATGACACGCGCGACCTGCCGGAGGAAGATTACCGCGAGATCCGACTTTCCTACGCCGACGTGCTGGGCACCCAGGGCCAGGCCGCCGACGCCGAGGCGGAGGTCCGCACGCTCCTGGAACTGCGCCCCTGGGATACCCAGGTGTCCGCCGCGCTCGCCCAGCTCCTGCAGCAGCAGGGGCGGCAGGACGAAGCGGTGGAGGCCGTGCGCGAGGCTCGCCGCCACGAGTCCAGCGAGCTTCCGCAACTCTGGGGCCATGCCGGCGTGAACGCGCGGCTCAACCGGATGCTCTTCAAGCCGTTTCTGGGAGAGGTCCTGCTGGCCCGTTTCGACAGTACCCGCGATCCCGAGCAGCGGGAGCAGCTTCTCGCCGAGTCGCGGAGCATCTACGAGGAGTATGAATCCCAGCGTAAGGCCATCGGCCATGGCGCCACTTCTGAGTCCACCCGGCTCGCTGCTCAGATCGAGCTCGCCGAAGGCGACCTCGCTGAAGGCATCCAGACCCTCACTTCCGCGCTGCGTTTCACGACCGACGCGAGTTCGACCGCCGATCGCCGCGAGCGGCTGAAGGTGCTATCGCTGCTCGTCGACGCCAACCGCCGGCTCGGCCAGACGGGAGCGCAGCGACGCTATCTGGAGGAGATGGTCCAGCTTTCTCCCGGCAACCCGCGCTACCAGCGCGACCTGGCGGAGCTGTACCTGGCGCTGGGCGACCGCCCGCGCGCGCTTGAGCTTATTCGGGTGCTCCAGAGGCAGTTCCCGACGGACAGCTCTGTTCAGCAACTGGCGATGCAGGCCATGTCGCCCGAGGAGCGCGTTGCCACCTATCAGAACCTGCCGGAATCGACCCAGGGCGAACGCGGGCAGAAGCTGGGCTTTGCCATCCGCATGAATATCGTTCCCGAGATCATCAGGCTCGGGACCATGATGCGCGAGTTCCTGCCGCCCGAGAGCGAGCGCACCTCCGAGCAGCAGCAGCAGTACGAGGCCCTGACACTCACAGTCGCCCAGCAGATGGGCCAGGCCGGCCAGCGCGACGAGGCGATGGAGATGATCCGCCCCCTCGCCGAGACCAATGCCACCGCCAAGGCCATCCTCACCCAGTTCGAGGGAGGCACCGAGGCCCTGCTCGAAAGCCTCCCCGATGGCGTGAACAAGCTCCTGGTCGAATCTCAACTTGCTGATATCCGCGGTGATTCCACGACCGCCATCGCAAAACTCGAGGAGGC
The DNA here is from genome assembly GCA_041749155.1 of Phycisphaerae bacterium. Lineage (GTDB taxonomy): Bacteria > Planctomycetota > Phycisphaerae > Tepidisphaerales > Tepidisphaeraceae > JAEZED01. The sequence continues at coordinate 1,208 of JBGTBZ010000389.1, read as the reverse complement.
GGTCCGCGAGGCGCCTGACAACGATTCGGTCGGCAACCGTCTCTTCAACTCCTATCTCGCCCGCGACCGGCTCGACGACGCCCAGCGACTTTCCGAGACCCTCGCCGCGCGCGGCGCCGACGAGATGAACGGCGGAACCTATCCCGTCCGCCTCGCCCTGGCACGCGGGGACACCGACGCCGCCGTGCGCGGGGCCGCGGCGCTTACCCAGAGATTTCCGCAACTGGCCCATGCACACGGGCTCCATGGCGAGGCGCTTCGCCTGTCGGGCCGACCTTCGGAGGCGATAGACGCGTTCCGCAGGGCATTGGAAATTGCGCCCAACACGCCCAGCGCACTCATCGGTGTTTTGGCCTCTCTCGAGGCGGCCGGCCGGTTCCAGGAAGCCCGACCCTTCATTGACCAGGGCATCCGACTTCAGCCGGATAATGCCGCATTCCGCGACGCGGATCGTGTCTTCCAGATCCGGTTTGGAGATCCTTCCCAGGTCATTGCCCAGCGCGAACGGGCCGCGCAGAATGCCCCGGAAGATCCCGAGGCCCACTGGGAGCTGGGCCAGACCCTCATGTTCGCCAGCGCCGCCGCCATGCGCGTGGCCGACGATGTGCGGGCCACGCAATACCTGGCACGCGCGCTCGAGGTCTATTCAAGCGCAGTTGCCAAGTTCCCCAACGACACGCGGATGCTCCAGGGCGCGGTGCGGGCCGCCGTCGAGTCCGGGTCTGATGCCATGGCCAGGGTCGAGCCCCTGGTCCAGAGCAGTGTAATTGCGCCAGGTGCTCCCCTGGCCAATGACCTCGCCGCCGTCACTGCCGCCGCCGACCTGCTCTCCAGGCAGCAGAACTACGTCAAGGCCGAGTCGGTTGTCCGAAATGCTTTGGCCGGCGCCGCCGTCACGCGCGACCAGAAGGTCTCGCTGCTGCTGATGCTCAGCGAGCTGCTTGTCGGTCAGAACCGGCTCGACGACGCCGTGGCCGTCCTCGGCGGCTACGAGGACGTGCCGGCGGTGCTTCAGCGCAAGATCGAGGTTCTGTCTCGCCGCGTGGCCGCCCGGCCGGAGGATCCCGGCAGCTACCAGGACATGCGGCGGGCCAGCGACCTCGCCGTGCAGGATCGCACGATCCCGGTCGGGTCGCTGCCCGCGCTGGCTTATGCGGAGATGCAGCGGGGCGACCTGGGCCGTGCCGTGCTCCTGCTCGACCAGGCGC
>JBGTBZ010000388.1:0-4432 GCA_041749155.1 Phycisphaerae bacterium | reverse complement strand
ATCGGCCGCATCGGTGGCCAGGCCGCCGACGCAACCGCACGCCAGCCCGAGGCCGGCGGACGCATCTTCACGAACATGATCATCGCGGCCGCCCTCGTCGAAGGCGTGGCGCTGTTCACCATCGTGGTCTGCTTCCTGACGTTCTTCATGCTGACCGCCGCTTGATCTACAAAGCACCCCACTGGCCGGCGGGTTGACCCCCGCCGGCCGGTTTCCAACGATCTGCCCCCGTGCCGGCTGTTCTGCTGCACCCTTGGAGAAGCTGATGAAGCGCGTTTTTCTCACACTCGCCGCCCTTGCCGTCATCCTGAGCATGGGTGCCGCCGACCTCGCCGCACAGGATCGTGACCCGGCCCAGCCGGTCACCATGACGCCCCCAGGCGCCCCTGAAGGGGCCCTGGCCCATGCCGAGGATGACCATGGGGCCCACGGGGATCCGAATCCGATTCCGCCCCCGGCGGCCGGGCTGATCACGGCAGCGACCACGCTGATCGTGTTCCTGGGGCTCGTGGCGATCCTGGGCAAGTACGCCTGGGGACCGATTGTGGCGGGGCTGAAGGCGCGCGAGGACAAGATCCGGGCCGACATCGACGCCGCCGAGCGGGCTCGGGCGCAGGCGGATGCGTCCAGGCGGAAGTTCGAGGATCAGCTCGCGACGGCGGAGAACCGGGTGCGGGACATGATCAACCAGGCGCAGGCCGACGGTCAGCAGCTTGCGGCGCGGCTTCGTACGCAGGCGCAGGAGGAGGCGGAAGAGATCAAGCGCAAGGCAATGCGTGAGATCGAGCAGAGCCAGCGCGAGGCGGTGGAGCAGATCCGCGCCGAGGCCGCCAATCTGGCGACTGCAGTGGCGGAGAAGATCCTGCGTCGCGAGGTGAACAAACAGGACCAGCGGCGGCTGATCGAAGAGTCGCTGGATGAGTTTCAGACGGTGGGAAGCGGCGTGTGAGGGCTAGCAGCAGGCGTAGCGATTTCCCTGTGTCGCGTAATGACGCAGCTACCGGAAAGATAAATGACCGAACATCACTCCACGCTTTCGCTTACCTACGCCCGCTCGCTGCTGGAGCTCGCCAATGAGCGCGGCGAGACAGAGGCTGTGGCCAACGACGTCGACGGGCTCGGGCAGATCCTGGACGAGAATCCGGGCTTCGTGGACTTTCTGAAGGATCCGGGCATCGGCAACGAGGAGCGCAACAGCGCCCTGACGCGCATCTTCGGCGGGAAGCTGAACGTGCTGCTGGAGCGGATGCTGCTGCTGATGAGCGAGCGCGGGCGGCTGGGATTGCTGCCGGAGATGCTGGAGGCCTTCGAGTACCTGCTTGATCAGCAGCTTGGCAAGGTGGAAGTCGACGTGACGGTGGCCGAGCGCCTGAGCGAGCAGGAGCTGGAGGACGTGCGGCGGCGCGTGAGCCGAGCGCTGTCGAAAGAGGCGGTCATTCACCAGTACGTGGACGGATCGATCATCGGCGGAATGGTGCTGCGCGTAGGCGACCAGGTGGTTGACGCCAGCGTGAAGCGGCAGCTCGAGGCGATGCGGCAGCGCTTGTTGCGCGGGGCGTGAGAATCAAAACAGCAACGACAGGACCTATTCAACATGGCAATCAACGTCTCTGAAATCACCAGCGTCCTGAAGCGCGAGATCGCGAACTTCGAGGACCGGCTCAAGGTCAGCGAGGTCGGCACCGTCATCGAGGTCGGCGACGGCATCGCCCGAATCTACGGCCTGAAGAACGCGATGGCCGGCGAGCTCCTTGAGTTCGAGAACGGCACGATGGGCCAGGTCTTCAACCTCGAAGAGGAGTCGATCGGCGCCGTTATCTACGGCAACTACCTCGACATCAAGGAGGGCGACACCGTCAAGAGCACCGGACGCCTCCTCGAGGTGCCCGTCGGCGAGGAGATGATCGGCCGCGTCGTCAACCCGCTGGGCCAGCCGATGGACGGCGGCCCCGCCATCTCCACCGGGCAGACTCGCAAGATGGACATCGTGGCCCCCGGCATCGCCGAGCGCCAGCCGGTGCATGAGCCCCTGGAGACCGGCCTCAAGGCCATCGACTCCATGATCCCCATCGGCCGCGGCCAGCGCGAGCTGATCATCGGCGACCGCAAGACCGGCAAGTCCGCCATCGCCATTGACACCATCATCAACCAGAAGGGCAAGGGCGTGAAGTGCTTCTACGTCGCCGTCGGCGGCAAGGAGTCCAGCGTCGCCAGCATCGTCGAGACGCTCCGTCAGAATGGGGCGATGGAATACACCACCGTCGTCGTCGCCTCCGCCGCAGATCCCGCCCCGCTGCAGTTCATCGCCCCCTACGCCGGGTGTGCCATGGCCGAGCACTTCATGTGGCAGGGCCAGGCAACCCTCTGCGTTTACGACGACCTTTCCAAGCAGGCCGCGGCCTACCGCCAGCTCTCCCTGCTGCTTCGCCGCCCGCCGGGGCGCGAGGCTTATCCGGGCGACGTTTTCTATCTCCACAGCCGTCTCCTGGAGCGCGCCGTCAAGCTTTCCGACGCCAACGGCGGCGGCAGCCTGACCGCCCTGCCGATCATCGAGACGCAGGAAGGCGAGGTCTCGGCCTACATCCCGACGAACGTTATCAGCATCACCGACGGGCAGATCTACCTGGAGCCGGACCTGTTCTTCGCCGGCGTGCGCCCCGCCATCAACGTCGGCATTTCCGTCAGCCGCGTCGGCGGAAACGCCCAGACCAAGGCCATGAAAAAGATCGCCGGTTCGCTGCGCCTGGACCTGGCGGCCTACCGCGAGCTGGAGGCCTTCTCACAACTCGGCACCGAGCTCGACCCCGCCACCCAGAAGCAGCTCGACCGCGGGGCGCGCCTGGTCGAGCTACTCAAGCAGCCGCAGTACCAGCCGATGCCCTTCGAGCAGCAGGTGATGGTGATCTACGCGGGCACCAACGGCTATCTCGATACGGTGCCTTTGAGCCGCGTGCGTGAGTGGCAGGACAAGTTCCTGGAGTTCATCGACCAGCGCCACTCGACAGTCCGCGACCGGCTGCGCGAGACTAAGGCTCTTGGCGAGGACGTCGAAAAGGACCTGAAAGCCGCCGCTGCAGAGTTCAACGAGAAGGTGTTCCCGAAGGCTTGAAGCGCCGGCCAAGCTTTTACTCAGAGCCGCGACCCGAGCGGGTTCGCGGCTCTGTTCATACCCGGCGGCACGCGGGCAGTACAATCCGGCGGTGACCAGCTTCTGGGAAGTCCAGTCTCAACTTAAGGGCGGCACACCGCGCCGTCGGGCTCGCACCGCGGGCCCCGACGAGCCGGCGCCAACGACGGCGGACGTCCTGAGCGTCTCCGAGGTCACCACTCGCATCCGCAACGTACTGCTCACCGGCATGCCGGGCACCCTGCTGGTTCGCGGGGAGGTCAGCGAGTTGACGATCGCGCCCAGCGGTCACCGTTACTTCTGCCTGAAGGATGACCGCACGAGCCTGAACTGCGTGATGTGGCGGGCGGATTCCATGGGGCTCAAGTTCGAGCCGAAAATCGGCCAGGAGCTGGTGGCCTACGGCACGATTGACGTCTACTCCGCCCGCGGGGAGTACCAGCTCAAGTGTCACCGCCTCGAGCCTGTGGGTCAGGGGACCCAGGAACTCGCCTTTCGCCAGCTCGTTGAAAGGCTCGATCGGGAGGGTCTCTTCGCCGCTGAGCGGAAGAGGCCATTTCCGCCGTATCCCCAGCGGGTCGCCATCGTCACCAGCCCGCAGGCGGCGGGATACCAGGATGTTCTGAAGGTGCTGCGGCGTTTCCCGCACCTCAGGCTGTTTCTATACCCCGTGCCCGTCCAGGGAGCCGGCGCCGCGGGCCAGATCGCAGAGGCGCTGGCGCACCTGAGCAGTCGCCACGAGGACATTGGCGGAATCGACGCCGTAATGCTCGTTCGCGGAGGAGGATCGGCGGAGGATCTGTGGGCGTTCAACGAGGAGCCGGTCGCCCGGGCCTTGGCGGCGATGGGTCTGCCGGTCATAACGGGGATCGGTCACCAGACGGACCGGACGATCGCCGACATGGTGGCCGACCGCGAGGCTCACACGCCCACCGAGGCAGCGAGCGTGCTCATTCAACGCTGGAAGCTGGCGCAGGATCGACTCGAGCAGTTGGCGATCGTGCTCCGCCGGGACTGGCGGCACGGCCAGCGGGAACGGGTTCACCACCTCAAAGCCCTGGCGCGTCACGAGACGTTCCGCCGTCCGGCGGAAATCGCGCACCGCCGCCGGCAGCGACTGGATGAGTTGGGATTTGCCCTGGCAACGGCCATACGGCGCTTGGCGCGTGGGACGGGGGAGCGGCTACAGGCGACTTCGCGGATGCTGGAAGCCCGCCACCCTCGGCAGCAGGCGGCCCGCGACCGGCAAACGGTCGCGGGGCTCGCCTCCCGCCTGGATCTGGCGGTTCAACGCCATCATGTGGC
>JBGTBZ010000387.1:0-2248 GCA_041749155.1 Phycisphaerae bacterium | reverse complement strand
CGCCGTTGTTGGTGTGCCCCGGGGCGTTGACGCGGGAAAGGCCCGCCGGCGGGGTCTCCACGCCACCCTTGATGGCGCCGGGGCCGACCGTCACGTGCCCCTTGAAGACCGCCCCCTCTTCCACGGTCAGCTTGGCGGCCTGGAGGTCCCCCTCGTAGTCGGCGGTGCTCTTGAGCTCGATGCGCTCGGTGGCGCTCAGGTTGCCACGAACCTGGCCTTCTACGGCGATGCTGCCGGCGCGGACGTCGGCCTGTACCTTGGCTTCCCGGTCGATGAGCAGCTTGCCGGGGGTGCGGACACTACCTTCGAGCTTGCCCTGCAGGCGTACGGCCTTCTCGAAGCTGAGCTCGCCCTTGAACACGACGTCCGGGCCAAGCACGGTGGAAAACTCGGATTCAGCGGCCATGAGATTGACCTTCCTTGGTAAAGCGGCCGAGGGGGAAAAGGACTCCGTCCCGATACAGGCTGGAGTATACAGCAAGACCGGCCGATGATGGAAGAGAACGCGCATCTCTTGCGCCAGGTTTTCTTCCAGAACCGCCGGTCCACGCCCAAGACACGCCATCGGGGCCCTCGGTGGGGACCCTGTGCAAATCCCGGGGGACAACGCCGCAACGTCCCGCCCCGGGCGACATCAGATCATGGGGGGCACTTCCGACCCACGTCCCTCCCACCTCTGACCTCCCCTTCCACGTGTCCCCCGCCACCCTCGCAATCGCCATCAGCCTGCTGACGCTGGGAGCCTTCCTGGTCTCGGTCGCCGCGACCGCGATGATGATCCGCCTGGCCCCGCGGGTTGGCCTGGTGGACAAGCCCGGCCACCGCAAGATCCACCACGTCCCCAAGCCCCTCGGCGGCGGCGTGGGCATCTTCCTGGGGCTCGCGGTGCCGATGCTGGTGGGATTAGCGGTGGTCGGAAGCGCGGATGTCGGGATTGCTGTGGTAGGCGACGAAGCGTGGGTCCGAGCGTTCGGACTCGAGTGGCATACGACGATCTCTGTGGGTGCCGCGCTCGTGGAAGGCGCACAGGGCCAGATTCCTCTGGGCTTGGGCTTCCTCGCCGGCGGCCTTGGCATGTTCCTGCTCGGCCTGATCGATGACCGCAAGCCGCTGGGCCCATTTATCAAGCTCGCCGTCCAACTCGCCGTCAGCGCCTGGTTCGTCTGGCAGTTCGACGTCCGCCTGTTCACCTTCCTCGACGACAACACGCCACTTGACACTCTGCCGAGCATCGTCATCACCGTCCTCTGGATCGCCGGCGTCACCAACGCCTTTAACTTCCTCGATAACATGGACGGCCTTTCCGCCGGCGTCGCCTGCGTCTGCGCGGTCGTGTTTCTCGTCGCGGCGCTGATCGTCGGCCAGCTTTTCGTCGCCGCGACGCTGGCGCTGCTGGTCGGGGCGCTACTCGGCTTTCTCGTCTTCAACTTCCCGCCGGCGCGGATCTTCATGGGCGACTCGGGCGCCCTGTTCATCGGCTTCGTCCTGGGCGTGCTGACCGTCCGCACGACGTATCTCCTGCCGGGACAAGACTTTGCGGACGGATGGTACAGCGTCTTCGTCCCCGTCATCGTCCTGGCGCTGCCTCTCTACGACATGATCGTCGTCAGCTTCATCCGCATCCGCCGTGGCCGTAGCCCCTTCGTAGGCGACACCAACCACTTCTCCCACCGCCTCGTCGCCCGCGGCATGAGCCGGCGGACCGCCGTCCTCACGCTCTACCTCATCACCGCCGCCACCGGCATGGCCGCCATTCTCCTGCCGCTGGTCGAAACCACCTTCGCCGCCCTGCTGATCTTCGGGCAGACCGTGCTGATACTTCTGGTGGTGATGCTGCTGGAGCAACATCCACTGCCGCGCCCGCCCGCCGGCGAGGATCCGGACCCATGAGGCCCACCCGGCCCCTGAAAAGCAGCGACGGCAAAGCACGTCCAAGCAACGACAAAGCACGACAAAGCACGACGCAGAGGGGAAAGAGAACGACAAAGGGTGCGCAAACAGCGCACCAAAACGCTGCCTCGGCAACACAAAAGCCGCACTGGCGCCCCCGTCATGCCCGTTTTTCGCACCCGCGGCCCCGGCGCCCAACAACGCTTCGCTCCCCAGCCAAGCGCCTGCGCCCGCGCTGTCACCACCCTTTGCATGAGCTTGCAGCAACTCCATACTCCCTGCTCCGCGGTGCGCGAACGGCGCTCCATGTGCGCACCAGGCCCCCCAGAACCGCACTGGCGCAGCCACAAAGCCGGGT
>JBGTBZ010000386.1:0-5152 GCA_041749155.1 Phycisphaerae bacterium | reverse complement strand
TGGGCCAGCCGTGGCATGCCGAAGGCAAAGAGGAAGGCGGCGACTGCCGCGACGACGTGGGCGGCGCCCAGTCGCCTGCAGGCCCAGGCCATGGCAAGGTAGGTGCCGACAAAACCGAAGGCGACCCATCCCTGAAAAGCGTGCCATGGTTCCAGCGCGATTCGAAGCAGCCAGTAGACCGGCGCCAGCCCAAGCAGGTTGTCGGAATAAGCCAGCGTCCCCTCGATCGGATGGAACATCGGCGGGGACCAGAGTTTCCCATGGTAAGGCTCGATGTGCAGGGTATCGAGGAAGACGCGATAGCCGTGCTCCAGGAAGTAGTTGTTGAGTCGATTGTCGACGCCGCTGCTGCTGGAGGGATCGAAGCCGGCGAGGATCCATCCGCCAAAGGCGCTCCAGAGTCCCAGGACACAGAGGATGCCATGGAGCGCAATCAGCGGAATGTGTCGCCGCCACTGCGGGCGAGCAGGGGTGTCGTGCTCGGCGGCGGGGTGGCTCATGGCACGGCTTTCTCGCCGGAGCGTGAAGGCAGGTGCTTCCACCGCCACGCGCCTGGCCGGCGGCGCAGGGGGAGCAACGACAGGAGGCCGTTGATGAGGACATGCCCTTTCTGAAGCATCAGCGAGGGTTGGAGGCGGATCAGGGCATGCCAGAGTTGGCGTGCCTGCGGCCAGTCCCCCCGCATCGTGACGCGGTCCGCCTCAAAAAGCAGCTTCGGGACGTATCCCCTGCGGAACCGTGCCCGCACCGCCGCGGAGATCTCGCGTCGCAGGCGCGGCGGGACTTGCTGGAGGTGCTTGCGGGCGATCTGCCGTGCGCAGCGGTAGTTGCGGAGGGTGTTGCCGCTCTTGTTGCCGGCGTGCAGGCGGTAGCGCAGGGCGACCCGAGGCTCGTGGACGAGCCGGCCAAGTCGCGACAGGGTCAGCCACATGTCCCAGTCCTCCCCGCTGGGAAGGGAGGTATCGAATCCGCCGGACTGGTGAAAGACGCTGGCGCGCACGAGCGGGGCGTAGATGGCGCTGCAGCTCAGTAGCTGATGGAACCCCTCCGGCGGCGGTCCTTGCGGCTTGGGATCGACGTAGGAGAGATACAGGCCGCCGCCCTTGTCGCTCCATGGATCCTCGCCGGTGAACTGGAAGGTGTCGCCGTAAACGATGGCGGCGTCGGGGTTTGCACGCATCGCGGCCACCTGCCAAGCCAGCTTGTCCGGCACGAAGCAGTCGTCATCGTCGAGGAACGCCAGGAACTCGCCTGCCGCCTCGCTCGCCCCCCGGTTTCGCGCAACGGCGGCGCCGGCGTTGGGCTGGCGGATGAGGCGGAAACGCGGGTCGCGGGTGGCGAAGGCCTCGACCACCTGGGGCGTTTGATCCGTGCTGCCATCATCGACGACGATGCACTCCCAATCGGTAAACGTCTGCTCCCGCACGCTTTGCAGCGTCTGGCCGATGACCGCAGCGCGGTTGAAGGCGGGGATTATGACGCTGACGTTGGGCATGATCCTCAGGGCAGCTCGAACTCATTCTGCCACATTTGCAGACCCAGGAGGTTGGTCGCGAGGCCCAGGTCGTTCTTCAGGGCGGTCCCGAAGGGATATCGCATGACATCCCGCAGGATTGAGCGGGACTTCACCAGCCGCAGTTCCTGCTTGCGACTCACCCCGATCAGGGCAAAGCGCGCCAGATCCCGCGCCGTCCGGCGGCCCTCCCAGCGGTCATCCCAGGAGAGCGGACTGTTGTCCTGGTCCTTTGCGAAAGGCAGGCCGCTGGACTGAGGATAGACCAGATCGAGAATCCGCTGCCGCAGGTCACCCTGCGCCGCCTGCCAGGGGATCGACATCCCCAGCCGCACCGTCTCACGGTCAAAGAACGGCATCGTTGTCGTGGCGGCCTTTGCCCCGCCAAGCGTCGGGATCGCCAGGAGTGAGGGGAGCAGCAGCTCCCGCCGTGTCCGGTTCACCAGCAGGAAGGCCGCCACGGGGTTTGGGCAGGTCTTGAACCGTTCGAGTTCGACCAGGATGCGTTGATGCGCCGCGGTGCGGTCGAGGTGGCGGAGCGTCCGGCTGGGGATGAGTCGAGCCAGCATCGCCTCTGGGATGATCATGAGATGGGCCGCGAGCTGGCTCCAATCGCGGTTCCTGAGCATCTCCTGTCGGGCTGGGCCGACGCCGCCGCTGCCGAGCACGCGCTCGCCGGCGGCGCCGTCGAAAACATGGTCGGCGGGGTCGCATCCGGTTGCCAGGTGGCGGATCTGAGACATGAGCCACCCGCTCTCGTCGCAGAGATAGCCGGTGAGCCGGTTCTTGAGCCGCTCGGCGGGTACGCGACGCTCGGGCTCGATCAGCTTCAACGAAAGGCCGAATCGGTCTGCGAGCTTGAGGGCGACGGTGAAATCCTGGCGCGACTTGCCCGCCATCGGCCGCGGCGGGGGGATGCACATCACTTGGTCGGGCTTATGGCCGAGCGTGAGGCACGCCATCAGGATCAGGCGCGAGTCTCGCCCGCCCGAAATCGGCATCAGGAGTTGTCCCTCGGCTGGGAGCCGGCTTTCCACGGCACGCTGAAACGCCGCGGCCCACTCGCGGAGCATGTCGTCGTCCACCTCGCGGGCATCGCCGACGGTCGGCAGTTCGAGTCGCTCCTCGACGTGCAGCCCGGCGTCGGCGGTCCAGGTCAGGCGCCCGCCGCAGGGCATGGCCTTGATTCCCCGGAATGGCGTGTCCCGGCCGATGTAGTAGCCAGTCCGCACGAACACGGCCAGGGCGGGCAGGTCCAGCCGGGCGTCAGCGCCCGCCGTCGCCAGGGCCATGGGTGAAGGCGAGAGGGCCACGCCATCGGGCAATTCGGCATAGAAGAGCGGACCAGCGCCGAACCAGTCGTTCTCGGCGAGCAGGGTTGCGCCATCCCACTGCCAGCGGGCCCACTCGCCCTGGCCGTCAGCCAGGCGCAGGCCGCGCTGGAATATGGCGGGTCCGTCGGCCTGCACGTTGCCGCCGAGGAGGCGCAGTCGGAGGATGGGCGCGTCGAACTGGGGCAAGAGGAAGGGATTGGAGGTCAGTGCCCCAGCGCCGCCGCAGGGGACATGCCCAGGGGGGATGTGCCCAGGGGCTCGTGGTTCCAGCGGGCATCGACGTAGACGACGCCGTAGTGGGAGGCCCACTTGAACTGGCCAATCCCCACGCCGCCGCGCTCCACGTTGACCATGGTGACGCCTTCGATCTCGTCCAGCAGCTCGCCGGGGCGCCACAGCCGCACCGAGACGTGATACTGCCCGACGTTCAGGGGTAGCTCGGGCACCTCGCAAACGACCTCGCCGCGTCCGGAGAGCTCCGCGGGAACGTCGTTAGGCTGGAAGGCGCTGTGCAGCGTGAAGACCTTGACCCCCAGCGGCGTATGGAAAGTGACGGCAAACTCCGGCTGCTTGAGCGGGCCATCCAGGGTGGAGAAGTCATAGCCGATGCGGACGCGAATCGGCTCGCCCCAGAAGGCGACGGCGGCGTCTTCGCGGCCGGGGAACTCGATGGCGAAGCGACGGATCAGCGGCTTCTTGTTCTGTCGGCGGTTCGGATGGCTGCTGACGTCGCCGGCGACGATCTGCTGGGCCTCGCGGGTGGGCTGGTCGGTGGTGGCGTTTCGGAAGTAGGCGTTTATCACCTCCTCGGGCGCGCCGTCGCGCACGACGCGCCCCTGTTCCAGCAGCACGGCGCGCGAGCAGAGCGTCGAGACCGCGCTCATGTTGTGGCTGACGAAGAGGACGGTCCGGCCATGGCCGGCGACATCCTGCATCTTTCCGAGGCACCGCTTCTGGAACTCGGCATCGCCGACGGCCAGCACCTCGTCGACAATCAGGATCTCCGGCTCCAGGTGGGCCGCCACCGCGAAGGCCAGTCGCACGAACATGCCGCTGGAATATCGCTTGACGGGGGTGTCAAGAAACCGCTCCACGCCGCTGAAATCGACGATCTCGTCGAAACGGGCGGAGATCTCGCGGCGGCTCATGCCCAGGATGCTGCCGTTGAGATAGATGTTCTCCCGGCCGGTCAGCTCGGGGTGAAAGCCGGTGCCGACCTCAAGAAGCGATCCGACACGTCCCCAGAGGTCGATGAAGCCGGTGGTGGGCACGGTGATGCGCGACAGGATCTTCAGGAGCGTGCTCTTGCCCGCCCCGTTTCGGCCGATCAGGCCGACCACCTCGCCGCGGCGAACTTCCAAGTCGATGGAATCAAGCGCCCAGAAGGTATCGCGACGCCGGCGGCCCAGCGGATCGCGGAGGCGGTTGACGAGGGTCTCGCGCAGCGTCTCCTCGACGTGCCGGCCGATGGTGTACTGCTTGCCGACGCCGCGCACCCGGATCGCCAGGTCCTGCCGGCCGTTGCCCTCAGATGACATCGGCGAACCTCCGCTCCATGCGCTTGAAGATGGTCACGCCGACCAGCAGGAGGGCCACGGCGACGGCGGCGGAGTAGGCGAAGGCGGGCCAGCTGACGGCGCTGTTGCCGATGATCGACCAGCGGTAGGCGGCAATCAGGCCGGCCAGTGGGTTACTGAAGTAGGCCGCCTGCTTCCACCGCTCGATGTCATCGGTCAGTACGAAGGAGATATCGTACATCACCGGCGAGGCATACATCACCAGCATCAGCAGCACCGGGATGACATGTCCCACGTCGCGCCAGCTTACGGACATCGCCGTCGCGGCCATCCCCACGCCCAAGGCGGTCATGACCAGGAGGACCACGCCCAGGGGCCAGAGCAGCAGGTGCCATCCCAGGCCCGGCACGACCACGGCGTCCTTCGGGTCATCGGTGATCCACATGACGAGCCAGATCACCGCAAATACGGCCAGCGCGACGGCGAAGTCGACCAGCGCGTTGAGCACGGTCGCCAGCGGCAGCAGCACGCGCGGGAAGTAGATCTTGGCGACCAGTTGCCGGTTGCCGACCAGCGACATGCTGGAGCGAATGACGATGTCGCGGAACAGGTAAAAGCCGGTCAGGGCCCCGAAAATGAACAGCAGCGGAGGCACGCCGCCCGGAAACGGGATCCGCAGTATCCGTCCGAAGACAAACGTGAACACCAGGGCCGTCGCCAGCGGCTGAAGCACCACCCACACCACGCCCAGGATCGTCTGCTTGTACTTGACCTTCAGGTCGCGCGAC
>JBGTBZ010000385.1:0-4505 GCA_041749155.1 Phycisphaerae bacterium | reverse complement strand
GGGTTGCGGCGGCGCGAGCGGGAACGCGACGAGCCGCGACCGTGAGGGAGCGGGACGCCCGAAGGGCGTGTCGGTTCGATATCCGCTGCAGCCCCGACATCGCCTGCGGCGATCGCACTCCCTGACGGTCGTGCCTCGTCATCGCTGGTCTCTGGCAATACCACCGGCAGCACATCCCGCCATCCAACGCCCGGGGGAATCGGGAAGACCAGGCGATCCTCGCGCAGCTCTCCGCCGCCCGTCTGGCTTGGATACCACCAGGGCGTGCTGGCGTCGTCGCCGCGAATCCGCTTCTGCCAGAAGATGTGGATGCGTGGAGTGCTGCCCTTGCCCTTCGTGCGCGAGCCGGTGCGGAAGGCGATCGGCACGAAGCCCATCGCCTCCCAGAACTCGTTCGCCGCCAGGTCCTGCGCGCACCAGCAGCAGTAAAGCCGGCAACCATAAGCCGAGCGGTCGAACTGCGCCTGCAGCAGCGCCGCCGCCACGAGCGAGCGCCGATGCTCGGGCACGACGTTGATCTGCGTGATGTAGCCGATTTCGTCGCGCTTGAAGTAGCGGTCGGCGGCGATGAGGTAGCCGAGTGGTGGCACAGGCGCCTCGCCTGTGTCTGCATCGAGCAACAGTCCACCATCAGACACAGGCGGGGCGCCTGTGCTACGGCTCTCCGCCACCAGCACCTGCCTCGCCTTGATCTTCCCCTCCAGCGCCATCCGCGGCAGGAAGCCGACCTGGCGCGTGTGGGCTTTCTGGAGCGTGTCGATGAAGGGCAGATCTTCCATCGTGCCGGGGCGGATCTGCACGTGCACGCGCGGGATGATGCCCCCCGCCACCGCACCGCCCCGCCGCGCCGGCGGCGAATCGACGAGCTGCCCCATCACGACCGGCAGATTTTCGGTACCCATGCCTCTCTGATCGGCCAAACGTCGCTCCGGCCTTTCGCCGACCGCTCAAGCCGCCTAAGGCTCCATCGAAGCCCTTGCCTCCGCGGTTCCGGTGGTATCCTCCTGCAAATCGACGAGATACAGCACGTGCCATACGAGACCACAGCTACGTGGCGGTCAGAGGGGGTCGCCCAGAAATCGGGGTTTTTACGCAGACCAACAAGCGGGGTCGCCGCGTGCCTGGCAAGTCACTGGAGGCCGGGCAGACCGTCTCGGCTGGCAGCAAAGACGGTTGAAGAGGCGCGCGATCTGGCGTGGCTCGGTCATCGGGTCACGATGCGATTTCCCCCCCCTTTCGACATATTCACGTCGCTTCGCCGCTTTCCGGCTTTATCAGCCGTTTGGGGGGGCCGCCGGCCCGCGACCGAGGTGTGGCTCGGTTCTAGTGGACCGTCGGCTTCTCCGAACCCGTGCGACCACCGGCGTCCCAACGTGGTGGAACGCTGCTCCGCTGGCTCAAGTGCTCCCGCCGCGTCGCCACCCGATCCATCAGACAGAACCTAGTGCCTCGCTCATTCCGGCCGCTGCATCTCTTGGGTTGCCCGTCTTTCGGCGAACTGCCGGAGGATCGTATGAACCTGCTGAAAATTCACCGGCTTGGTCAGGTGGGCGAGGAAGCCGGCCTCGCGCGAACGGAGCAGATCTTCGTCCATCCCGTAGCCGCTGATCGCCACGCCCGCCAGGCCGTGCCGCGCCCGCAGGGTGCGCATGAGCTCCAAGCCGCTGCCGTCCGGCAGGCCCAGGTCGCTCACCACCAGGTCGAACGAGTGCTGCTCCGCCAGCCGAACGCCCGCGGCGATGGAAGTGGCGACCCACACGGCGTGACCGGCGTGGCGAAGCAGGCGCGCCATGACGGCGGCAGTATCCGCGTGGTCTTCGACCAGCAGGAGCTTCAGCGGCTTGGACGCACCAGCCCGCACCGGAATAGTGCACCGGCCGCTGGTGTCAGACGCAGGCACGGTTGCAAGCATGAGCGTGAAAGTCGCGCCGCGTCCCTTCCCCTGGCTCGTCGCCCAGAGCCGGCCGCCGTGTGCCTGGACAATCGCTTTGGAGATCGCCAGTCCGAGGCCGAGGCCACCGAAGTGCCGCGTCACCGTCTCTTCAGCCTGCTCGAAGGCGCTGAAAATCCGATCGAGGTGGCAAGGCTCGATGCCGTAGCCGCTGTCGATGACCTCGATGCGCAGATCGTTCTGCTCATTACCGGTGGTGACGCGCAGGCTGCCGCCCGAGGGCGTAAACTTTACGGCGTTCTTCAACAGGTTCCACAGCACCTGCTGGAGGCGCACGGGGTCGGCACGGACATGGTGCCTTTGGGCCTTCAGATCCGTCTCGACACGAAGCTCCTTCCGGTAAACGTCGCTCTGGCAGATTTCCAGTGACTGCTCGATGAGGGCCTGCACGTCCACCACTTCAAGATTCAGCTGCATCTTGCCCCTGGCGATGCGCGTCAGATCCAGCAGATCGTCGATCAGCCGCGCCTCAAGCTCGACGTTCCTCTGGATCATTTCCAGCGGCTCGCGGAGCGTCTGCGGCAGCGGCTCGTCGGCCAGCAGCGCCGTCGCGCTGGCCAATACGGGCGCAAGTGGCGTGCGCAGCTCGTGACTCAAGACCGCCAGGAACTGGTCCTTGGCCGCGTTCGCCGCTTCTGCCTTGGCCAGCGCCTCCTGGAGCGCATGTCGCGCATGGTCCAGCGACGCGGTCAGCAGCTTCGCATCACCAGCGGCCGCGCGCGCTACAGCGGCCCTGCCTTCGGCGGCGACCGAGGTCTGCTCCCAGGAAAGCGCCGCTGCAAGAACCGGCAGGACGATGGAAATTGCGGAAGCCGCGCTCGCGTCGGGGTTGCCTCCGAGCAGGACGAGGATGGACCCGTCAGCCGCCTTCACCGCAAGCACATTGGCAGTGGAAGATCCATCGGGATACGGAAGCGAGCCCCTCTCGGCAGTTCCTTGCAGCAAATCCTCAAGGAAGCGCCTCCAGCGCCGGAAATCCGGCAGCGTCTGAGGGAAACCTGGAGCTGGCAGCAGCGCTTCGATCTCGGCATCCCGCGTGAAGATGATCAACTCATCGGCCCCGGCGAGCAGTGCCAGAGCGCGCGCGGCCGCGGCCCGTTGTTTCGGATCCGCCATCCGCGCCGCAACCAGAAACACCTCTTGAAGCGCGGGTGGGGGGACTTCAGCCGGGGAAGACGCAGACGACGGCTGTGCAGTTGTGGAATCCACCAAATTGTCCTTCTGCGCGGGCGACCTGACCGTAGGTATTACAGCCCGCAAATGCCGCCGGCCCGAGTACTTCCTCCACGGCCTTCAGCTCCGAGCCAAAGTCCTCGCCGAGCCTCAAGCGCGTCGCCACGCAGTCAAAGAACAGGGCCACCTGGGGGTCGTTGCCGTTCAGGCGCTCCACCGCGGCTCGCGCCGCAGCTGCCGCGGCCTCGCCGGCTGAAGTGGTGTCCGTAGACATGATACAAACGGTCGCGCCGGCAGGTATCTCCGCTGCGCAGGAAATTGAGCCGTCTTCATGCACCGCCAGCGGAACCCGAAGCTTGTATCCTTGACCTGTGTCGATACCCAGGATGTTATGAAGGAAAAACGGCATCGGGTCAGTGCGGTCGAACCTCTGCCTCGTGCGCTCCGCATGTTCTTCAAAAGCCTCAACCGCGGCCATGGCGTTGAGACTCACGAGGCGTCCCCCGGCGGCCTCCGTGACGCGCATTGACGGACTCGCCGGACGCCAGCCATGCTGCACGCCCACGCCGACCGGCTTCTTGGAGAGTATTTCCAGCGCCACTGCGGCATCGGACGCGACCTCGGTACCGCAGAACACCTGCGTACGCCGGAAGTGTGCGTCATCGCCCGCGCCGCCCCCGAAGAACTGGTAATTGCCGCCGGTCAGCACCGTGAGCTGCTCAATCAGCTCATCTGCATGCCCCGCCAGCGCGTCAGTGAGAATCAGTGCCGACCTGTAGGTCAGGCTCTGCTTGCCGATGCCCTGAAAGGATGCGACGATCTCCTTGGCCACCCCAGCGCGATCGGCATGCAGACCTTTGCCGAGAGCGCACGCGAACCGCATCTCCGAGGAGCGAATAGCAACGGCAGAGGCCCGCCCCACTCCCTGGCTCTCGTTGGTGAACTCGCCCGCCGATGAGCAGCCGACCATGATCTTCGGCGCGCACGAGTTCTGCACCCCGTCGAGCAGTGTCCCCGGGTCATATCTGGGGGAAATGAACAGAATCACGACATCCGGAGCCGCCGGACCCATCTGCTCGCCGATCCTGCGGCCGAGATCACGGCCGGCGGCACCGCTGTCTTCCAGACCCGTCCAAACGACAGAGCTTTCAGTCAAGTTGGCTCCTTTGCTTTCAGTCAAGTTGGCTCCTTTCGCCCGACGCCTCCGATGCCCCGTGGGCGGCGGACCGCATCCTAGGCTTGTGTGGCTTCCTGCGGGAACCGGCATTGCTCCGCCAAGCGCCCTCGACCGGTCCGCGTCCGCCGGACTCGTGGCGTAGCCGAGAAACCACGAGCGGCCGTCGACGGTCTTCTTCCAGCCGATGTCCGCGAGGCGAGGAGC
>JBGTBZ010000384.1:0-2286 GCA_041749155.1 Phycisphaerae bacterium | reverse complement strand
ATCCTGGGCGTCGATCTGCCGCGCGACAAGGTCATCGACGCCTTTGGGCGCCTGGGCCTGGCGCCGCAAGTGGAAGGTGATGCCGTGCGCGTCACCGTCCCCAGCCATCGCCGCGACATCACGATCGAAGCCGATCTCATCGAGGAAGCCGCCCGCCTCATCGGCTACGACAAGATCCCCCTGCGCGACGCCATCACCATCACCGTCCAGCCCGCCGACGAGCGGCTGAAGGCGCACGACGTCATCCG
This sequence comes from Phycisphaerae bacterium, assembly GCA_041749155.1. GTDB lineage: Bacteria > Planctomycetota > Phycisphaerae > Tepidisphaerales > Tepidisphaeraceae > JAEZED01. The sequence goes on along the minus strand of JBGTBZ010000384.1, from coordinate 2,038 downwards.
CGACGCCCTCGTCGGCGGGGGATACTTCGAGGCGATCACCTTCAGCTTCGTCTCCGACGCCCTGCGCGATGCGTTCCTGCCCGCCGGCGCGACGCTACGCCGCGTCGATCCGCTGACGCGCAAGGCGGATGGGCATCTCCGCCCGAGCATCCTCCCCGGCCTCTGCGAGTCGCTGCGGCACAACGAGAACGTCGGCAACGGCCCCGTAAGGCTCTTCGAAACCGGCAGCGTCTTCTATCGCACGGCGGACGGCGCGGTGGAGCAGCGCCGCCTCGCCATCGCCGGCCCGGAAAGCTACGCCGAATGCCGCGGGATGCTCGAAGCCATCCTCGCCCGCCTCGACGCCGACCGCGAGACCCGCATCGTCCCCGCCGAGAGCGCTGGATACGCCGCCGGCGCCTGCGGGCAGGTCTTCTGGGGCGAAGCATCCATCGGCCACATCGGCCTGCTCGACCGCGGCGTCGCCGACATCGTTGATCTGCGGCACACGCCCGCCATCGCGGAGCTGAGCCTTGAGCCGCTCATCGACGCCTTCCAGCCCGTCCCGGCGATGAAGCCCCTCTCACGCTTCCCCGCGGTGCGGCGCGATCTCTCGCTGCTCGTCGCCGACGATGTCCGCTACGACCAGCTCGCCTCGCTGGTGCGCGAGCTGAAGCTGCCGGACCTCGAGGCCCTGGAGCACGCCAGCACCTACCGCGGAAAGCCCCTGCCCGCCGGCCAGAAGTCCGTCACGCTCACCCTTGTCTTCCGCAAGGCTGAGGGGACGCTGACACGCGAGGAAGCCGACGCCGCCGTCACCCGCGTCGTGCAGGAGGCGGGGGCAAAGCTCGGGGCGCTGGTTCGCACCTGAGGGTGAATGGCTAGGCTGTAACGCCAAACGTCCGCATGAGCGCTTGTTCGACGTCGCGCAGCAGGTTATCGCTGATCCTGCCCTTGAGTGGACCGCGAGCCAGGCGCGACTTATGCAGATAGCTGACGTTTTCACACCGCGCCATCGACTCCTGCGACAGGCCGCCCTGTCCGGCAGGCAGCAGCACATGCGTCGGTGATGGTCGGAGGTTTGTCGTAATGGGCACGGCCAGCACGCTGTTCGCCAGCTCGTTCCGCGCATCAACTGAAATGATCAGCGGCCGTTGCTTGGGGTCGTCGGGGAAATCGACGAGCCAAACCTCGCCTCGCCTGGGAAATCGCGCCATCTTCAGTCCTCATCCCATGCCCGCTGCGACTCCCTGACCGTCGCCCGCGCCCACACCTCATCGTCGTGGTCCTCACCGGCGCTGTAATAAGCGCGGATGTCAGCGTCGAGCTTTGCCCGGGCTGCAGGATCGGTCTCTTCAACAAGCACCAGGCCCTCAGCCTGCGCCGGCAGGGACACTGGCTCCTGAGGGACGAATGCCTTGCCGTCAAAGATGACGCGGATGGCTGTCATTGGCCTCATGATATGCGCTCGGAGTCATAGCCTGCAAACGTTCGCCCTCAAGCAGCGGCGCCGGGGACTTGCGTGGAATAGCCCAGATGCGTGTAAACGGGCTGCGCTATCGGGCTGGTCTCGGCTCGCCGCGTTACCCACTGCGCGCTGATCCACACCTTCGTCCCCGGCGGCAGGCCGGGCGGGAACACGAGCTCGCAGCGGGCGCGGCTGACCATCTGGGTCATCGGCCACTGCCCACACTCCGGCGCCCTATGCCCCGTGATGGCGCTGAAGATCATTGCTCCAACGACGCCCATCGGCCGCGCGAAGTTCCCCGTGACGCCGTCGGCCAGCCTCAGCCGGACCACGTTGCCAGCTACCTCCGCTACGCTCACCACGGGGGCCTCCTTGGGCGCGGCGAGGCGGTGCCGCGACGGCTTCGGAACCCGCAGCCCAAGCTCCATCAGACGCCCCGGCTCCAGGCCGTTCTGCGCCTTGATCAGCTCCGCCACGGTGTGTGCGATCTCCTTGAACCGGGCGACGGCCCGTCGCTTGCTTCCGATCGCCACGGGCGTGCGCGTCGTCGTGCGGCCCGCGATTGCCATCGCCGCCGACATCGCCTGCTGG
>JBGTBZ010000383.1:0-3137 GCA_041749155.1 Phycisphaerae bacterium | reverse complement strand
GGGGTGGAACGACGCGGCCGACGACGGGAGCGACCACCGGGCCCGCGGCGCCGGCGGGACCGATTATCCTTCGGCCTTCCGATTCCGACGCCGGGCAGGTTGAGGTCCAGGTTGATGCCACGATGGCCCTGCGTGCGGCGGATCAGGTGACGCGGCTACAGCGGTCGCTGCGCGCCTGGAACGACCATTACGCACAGTTCGACCCCGTCTTCGCCTGGTGGAACGCCGATCCCTTCGCCAAGCTCAATAAGTCCCTCGAGGACTACGCCAAGCTGCTCCGCGAGCGCGTCGCCGGCGTCCGCGGGCAGGATGACGACCCGCTCATCGGCGATCCCATCGGCCGGCAGGCCCTGCTGGACGACCTCGAGGCGGAGATGATCGACTACACGCCCGAGGAGCTGATCCAGATCGCACGCCGCGAGCTGGCGTGGTGTCATGAGCAGCGCGTCGCCGCCGCCCGCGAGATGGGCCTGGGCGACGACTGGCAGGCGGCGATGGAAAAGGTCAAGAGCGAGTTTGTCCCGCCGGGCGAGCAGGATGAAATGGTCCTCGAGCTGGCCCGCGAGGCCATCGCCTGGATCCAGGAGCGTGATCTCGTGACCGTTCCCGAGCTGGCCGGAGAGACCTGGAACCTGGAGATGATCGACAGCCGGGGCCAGCGCACGCTCCCCTTCGCCGCCTACGGCGGCCAGCGCATGCTCGTGGCCTACGCCACCGCGGACATGGAGCACGAGCGGAAGCTGGCCGCGATGCGCGGCAACAACGTCGCGTTCACGCGGATCGTGACGCCCCACGAGCTGATCCCCGGCCATCACCTCCAGGGCTACATGGCCCAGCGCTACCGCACCTGGCGACGGCCTTTCTCGACGCCGTTTTACGGCGAGGGATGGGCACTGCACTGGGAGATGCTGCTGTGGGACCTGGAGTTTCCGCGGACGCCCGAGGAGCGGCTGGGGATGCTCGCCTGGCGCAGCCACCGCGCCGCCCGCATCATCGTGAGCCTGTCCTTCCACCTTGGCCAGATGACGCCGCAGGAGATGATCGACTTCCTCGTGGACAACGTCGGCTTCGAGCGCGACGGGGCCACGGGTGAAGTGCGGCGTTTCATCGGCGATGCCTACTCGCCCCTCTACCAGTGCGGCTACATGATCGGTGGCCTGCAGATCCGCTCGCTGTACCGCGACCTCGTCGAGAACGGCAGCATGTCGCCGCGCGACTTTCACGACGAGGTGCTGAAGCAGAACTCGATCCCCAACGCCATGGTCCGCGCCGCATTGCTGAACCTGCCGCTGGAGCAGCCGCAGCCTCCGGAATGGCGCTTTTATGGCGAGGTTGGCGGCTGACGCAGGCCCGAGAGGCCCTCCAGTTGCATCGGGCCGCCGCCCCGGTACATTCCTCGCGGCGGAGCGCGTGCTTTGTCCCATTCCGGGCCAGGGTGAGGGTTCTACTGGAGGGTCCAGTCATGGACCGTATTGCTCTGCGCTGGGTAGTCGCCCTGCCGATGGTCCTGTGCTGCCTGCTGCTTCCGGGCTGCAGCTGCAACGGCGTCGCCGGCACCTACACCGATTCCGAGGAGATCGTCAAAGTCGAGCTTAAGAGCGACGGCAAGGCCTACGTCTCCCTCGGCGATCTCGGCACCAACGCCGGCGAATGGGAGCAGGATGGCGACCGCGTTATCGTCAAGATCGGCGGCGATTCCACCGTCCTCACCCGAAAGGATGACGGCTCCCTCGACGGCGGAATGATGTTCGGCACGCTGAAGAAGGTGGATTAGCCCCAGCCCCGCGGCACCGCACCGGCCGACCTACTCATCCACCCGCTGGTAGCGATAGACCGCCTTGTAGAGCCCGCTGACCTGCTCCGCCGGCACAACCTGCGGGCGGTACTTCTCGTTGCGCGGCTGGAGCCGGATCACGCCCGTCCCTGCCTCATCCTGCTCAAAAAACGCCCGCTTGAACGTCGTGTGCCCATCCTCGAAGCGGACGAAGCAGTCATCCCCGTCCCGCGGGGCCGCGGCGGGGCTGAAGATCACGATGTCCCCCTCGCTGTACTTGGGACTCATCGAATCCCCCTGCACGCGGGCCGCGAAGGCGTCCGGGTCATCCAGGTCCGGACACCCCACGTAGCTGTCGGCGTGCCGCGGGGGGTAGCCAAGGTCCGTGAAATCCTCCGGGTAGCCGGCGCTGAGGCGGTTGATGACCGGGACGACATTCGCCCGCACCGGCTCCAGGTTCCCCGCACGGCGGTCCACCAGCTCCTGGAGCATGCCGTTGGTGTATGCCAGGTCCAGGTCAAGCCCCTCGAGGCCCTCCGCCGGCGCGCCTGCGTTAGCGGGAATCTTCGCCATCCCGGGCGTTCTCTGGCCGCTCAGCAGCTTGATCAGCATCGCCCGAACATCCTGCGGCGTCCGCTGAAGATGCGCCTGGCTCACCAGCTCGCTGGGGACGAAGCCCAACGCATGCTCCAGCCGCCTCAACTTCTCGTCGCTGGGCGGATTCGTCACGCGCCCAGTCTCGATGAGCGAGAGGTAGGGCTTGCTAATCTGCGTGCGGCCCGCCAGCTCGTCGAGCGTCAGGCCGTGCTCCTTGCGCTTTCGCCGGATTTTCGCGCCCAGGGGTTCCAAAGCACTCGGCATGGTACTCATCCGCGACTCCGTTGCACGCCCGCGGGCCCGCCGTTGGTTCCTACGCCTCAGGGCTCTATAACCAGGGGCAATGGCAACCGGCCAGCAGCAGGACATGTGGACCGTCAGCCGCCTGCTCGAATGGACCGGCGAATTCTTCGCGCGCAAGGGCCTCGATTCCCCGCGCCTGGCCGCGGAAATGCTCCTGGCGCATGTCCTGGGCCTGCCACGCATCCAGCTCTACCTCAACCACGACCGCCAGCTCGCCCCGACAGACCTGGCCCGCTTCCGCGAGCTGGTCCGCCGCGCCGGCGAGCACGAGCCGGTGCAATATCTCACCGGCATTGCCCATTTCTACGGCCTGGAGCTGGCGGTGACCCCTGATGTGCTCATCCCAAGGCCGGACACCGAGTCGCTCGTGGAGGCCGTCCTGCGGCATGTGAAGCTGGCCCCCGACACCGGCATCGCACAGGCCCAGCGCATCGCTGACCTCTGCACCGGCAGCGGCGCCATC
>JBGTBZ010000382.1:0-2955 GCA_041749155.1 Phycisphaerae bacterium | reverse complement strand
TCGGCGTCGCGGCGGCGCGGCTTAAGATGACCGGATGTTCGCTAAATCCTTTACGGAGCCCGCCTTATGGCGGGCTCCGTCGCGTTATGGCGGCGGACCGCCGCAGCGTTGATGCTGCAACTCCGTTCACCTGCTGACTTTACATGCTCCTCGGCAACGGCCCGGGCGCAGGCAGCTTTTCGCCGTAGATGCGAAACGCGGGCGATCACTAGAATCCGGGCCGCGTGCGTGTTTGTACCGCCTGCGCCGTGTGTGCCGTCGGAGAGAGGGCTGAGGGAAGCCTCAGCGACGAGCGGCAAAGGGGGGATCCGGGGCTGCCGATGGATCAGCGGCCGTCATTGGCATCCGTGATGGATGCAAGTCAGGCCATGGACAGGTCTTACGACACCAAGCCGCGGGCCGGATCAGGCCCCGGGGCGCTGCGCTTCGCCTTCGGCTGGGCGGATTGTGGGAGTCGGTGGTGAAGCGCCCAGGGAACAGACTGTAATGAGCAACATTTGTTTTGAACCGCTGGAGCGCCGGCTGATGCTGGCCAGCTTTGACGTCTCGCTCAACCCCGCCGTCCTGCACCAGGAGTGGGAGGGCTTTGGTGGATCGCCCTCGGCCTGGCGCAACGGGGGGGCGTATAACGACCCGGCGTACTTCAACGCCCTGGGCAGCGACATCGGCATGACGGCGGTACGTCTGCCGGTGTGGTACGCGTTCGAGGAGCGCAACGACAACGACGACCCGCAGGTGATGGACTGGAGCAAGTTCAACAGCGCTGCGCTGGCTCCGACGATGAAGTTCGCCCAGGAGATGCAGAAGCGCGGGATGGACCTGGTTCTGGCGAGCGTGTGGACGGGTCCGTGGTGGATGAAGGCGACCAGCGCCCACCCTTACGGCGGACCGCTTCGCGCCGACATGCGCGAGGAGTTCGCGGAGTACCTGGCGGCCTACGTGATCGCGGCCAAGCGAGACTACGGGGTGGAGGTTGACGTGATCTCGCTCCAGAACGAGCCGCAGTTCATCGAGCCGTACGAGAGCACGATCTACACGCCGCAGCAGTTGATCTCGCTCTACAAGGTGGTGGCGGAGCGCTTCGGGCAGGAGGGATTGACGACGAAGCTGATGGTGCCGGAAGAGCTGACGATGTTCAACCGCTGGAAGTGGTGGGAGGACGCTTTCCGGGCCGATCCCGCCTTCTGGAACAGCGATTTTGTGCTCGGGACGCATTTCGCCGATCCCGGGTACTACTCGCACCTGAAGCGCACGAGCATCGACAGCGGGCAGCCGATGTGGCTGACCGAAGCGCCGAGCAAGGGCTCGGGAAGCTGGGATGGCGCGCTGCGGCTGAGCGAAGACATCGCGGGGATGATGAACTTCGCCAACACCTCCGCGTTCTTCGAGTGGCAGCTGGATGACCCCGACCCGCAGTACACGATCTACTCCAACGGCCAGAAAACCAACCGCTGGCATTCCATCAAGCACTATTCGCACTGGATCAGGCCAGGGGCTAAGCGCATGGAGATCTCCACCAGCGCGCAGGATCTTGACGGCAACAAGCAAAACGACGTCTTTGCGACAAGCTGGTTCCACCAGGCAAACAACGCTCAGACGATCGTCCTGACCAACTTCTACAGCCAGCCGGTGACCTTCAACATCAACATCAGCGGGTCGCGCACGGGGACCTGGAACACATGGCTCAGCACGAGCAACAACTACTTTCAGCCGGGAACCCTCTCCGGCGATCACAACAGCTTCTCCGTCACGCTCCCCTCCAGGAGCATGATGACGCTGTACGACAATCCGACCGATCCGGTGCCGCAGTACAACCTGAACACGTCACGCGGGAACGTGAACATCGTCTATGCCAACGACATCCAGCTCACGCACGACCTGCGCCGCAACGCCCTGCAAGGCAGTGAGTACTGGGTGGACCAGTTGGCCAACTCCACCACGATCCACCAGACGTTCGTGAACGGCCGCGACGCCATCTTCGCCGCTGCCGCCTCGCCGGAGCGGGGGGTCATCGGGGTGATGAACATCCTGATCGAGCGCGGGGCTCGCGTGGAGCGGGGCGACAACGAGGGGATCACCCCCCTGATGGTGGCCGCCTCGACGCCGATGACCTGGTACACGACCCAGACCAACGACCCGACGCTTCCGAGCAAGAAGGTCGGCACCCTGCTCGACGCCGGAGCCAGGATGCACACCAAGGACCTGAAGGGCCGCACCGCCCTGCACTGGGGCGCCCAGGTGCCGCGGTGGATCTACAACGACCCGTTCCCGCATGACGCCCAGGTCATCAAATACCTCCTGGAGCGCGGGGCCGACAAGAACAAGGTCGATCGATTCGGTAAGACGCCCCTTATGTGGGCTCAGCAGGAGGGCAACTACGCCAATGCCTCTACGCTGAACAGCTGGACCACCGATACCGCCGCCCCGGAGGTGCTGGATAACTCATTCGAGTTCGATCAGCGCCAGGCTGCGGTCGTCGTTTTCGACGAAGCCATGGGCACCTTCGGCTCCGGCGAGGTGGCCTTCTGGCGGCTCGATGCCGAAGGCAACATCACAGGCGCCCCGCTGGAGGTGTCGGTGACGCGCACGGCGCTGCCGGGAAGCAACACCCAGGCGGTGCTTGTACCCGCAGCACGGCTGCCCAATGGCAACTTCCGCGTGGCGACCAAGAGTGGCCAGGTGGTTCGCGACGCCGCGGGGAATGCGATGGCCTCGGGGACAGTGATGGGCGAGTTCTGGTTCCTCAACGCGGACGCGAACCGCGATGGCCATGTGGATGCGCGGGACTACATGGTTTTCCGGCGCAACTTCGGCAAGGCAGACGTCGGCTTCACCGGTGGCGACTTCGATTACGACGGCCGCGTGACCATGGCCGATTTCCGCATTCTGCGGGAGAATTTTGGCCTGACGGTGACGCCGGGCGCCTCTGAACCGGGTGGAGATCCCCCGCTTCCC
>JBGTBZ010000381.1:0-1589 GCA_041749155.1 Phycisphaerae bacterium | reverse complement strand
CTTGGAAATCGCTACGCGATTCCCACATTCCCACAGCCACGACGACGATTCTCTCCCCTTCTCAATCCGATCTCAGAAAGGAGCCCCAGCCACGCCACAACCCCCACCCTTTCAGGCTCATTCTTCGATGAGAAAATGCTGTGGGCGCGTAACTGGAACCCCGGCGACTCCGGCCGTCCCGGCACGAGGGCGCTAAGGGAGGCGCAATGAACCCTAGCGTCTACCGATTTGCCACAGACGTAGGTCTTCATGAACATTACCCGAAGAAATTTAACTTTTCTCCTGCCCCTGCTAGCCGCGGCGGATGCTTCCGCGCAAGCGTCCCCGACGCCGTCCAAGACTTATGACTACCCGGCCCTCGATGTCCGCGCCAACGGCGCCAACAAACAGAGATTCTTTTTCGGGGCATCGACGCACAACCGGGTTCACCGTGCGCGTCCATGAGACCGAGTTGGCGCCGAACCAGATGCCCCACGCCTCCCACCATCACGTGCATGAGGAGATGCTGTTTTTGCGCGAAGGCGCTATGGAGATCACGATCGAGGGTAAGACAAGCCGGCTGGGACCCGGCGGGGTCGTCTATGTCGCCTCCAACGAAGAACACGGCAGGCAAAACGTAGGCACGACGCCGGCGCGCTACTTTATCGTCGCGCTGGGCGGGGGTTAGGGTCTAGGGCTGGAACCTGCTAAAGGAAACTAGACGTTTCTCGTCTCTCTCAATCTTGAGCGTTGAGAGAACCTTTTCCTCGACAACGACGGCAATCCGGAGGCAGCGAAGACGTCAAGGTAACATTAGCGATCGGCTAAAAACAAAGGCGAAATACGCCGCCGCAGCCGCCGGGTTCTGATTCGATCAGGGATCAAGCTAAAGGGGGAGAAAACACTCGGGCCGAGCCAGTCTCGTCGAGCGATTTCCGGATCGCGTCGAGAACGCCGTTGAGAAACCCGGCCGACTCCCGAGCGGAAAAGCGGCGGCCGATCTCGACGGCTTCGTTGATCACCACTGGGGCCAGGCTGGCGTCTTCCAGCATCTCGAACACGGCCATGCGAAGAATGGAACGGTCCACGGTGGACATTCGCTCCAGCCGCCAGTTAGCAGCGTGCTTTTGAATCAACTCGTCAATCTGCTGAATACGGCCGGCGACACCCTCGAGCAGACGATTGGCGAAAGGATCTTCCGAGGCTTCCTTTTGATCTTCATCTCTGGAAACCGAGCCCCAATAGGCCTGGATCACCTGCTCCGGCTGCGCCTTGGTCAGGTCCCACTGATAGAGCATCTGCAGGGCGCGTTCACGGGAGCGGTGGCGGGCTGCCATGTTATTTTCCGCTCTTGGGGCGTTTATTGATCTCTTTCATGAGGTGGGCCATTTCGATAGCGGCCATGCCGGCCTCGAACCCCTTGTTCCCGCCCTTGGCCCCGGCTCGGTCAATCGCCTGCTCCAAAGTATTGCAGGTGAGGACCCCAAAAATGGTGGGCACGCCGGTTTCGGGTCCGATCGCCGCGATACCGCGGGCGGCTTCCGCGGCCACGTAGTCGAAATGCGGCGTGTCGCCGCGGATCACCGCGCCCAGGCAGATCACCGCGTCAT
>JBGTBZ010000380.1:0-1850 GCA_041749155.1 Phycisphaerae bacterium | reverse complement strand
TGATCGAAACCCGTTGCAAGCTGGCTGATCGAAATCTGCCGGGGGCATTGCAACGCCAGGCTTGGTCGGTGTCGTGACCGCAGCCAACAGTATGTCGCCCATGACCACTGCAAGCGCCGAAACAAGGCTTGCTCGGCGCAGGGCAATCTACCGCCGCGAGTCTGCCGGCCGCCAGACCGACAGGAAGATCCGGCCGAACTGGCCAGGAGCGCCGCCGACGTCGCCGCTTCTCGCGGGCGTAGTGATCGGCTAGGTCCGCGTGGAAGCCTCGATCTCGACGACGGTGGCGATGAGAGGTGGATGGCAAGCGCAAAGCCTCAAGACCGGGGACTTTGGACTTCTGGACATGCCCCCCGGACGCACGGCGCTGTCGGCACTTCGCTACCGGACGCACGCTAACACCCGTGCCGCGGACGATTCGCGGCATGCAGTCCCCATCATCTCTCAGAGGATCACATCATGCTTCGCTCACTTCTCATTGTGCTGCTGTTTGCCGGCGCGTTCGCCGCCCAAGCCGCCACGCCCGTTACCGAGAACGGCCTTACCCGCATCCACCTCGACCAGTTCAACGGCTACTTCGCCGCCCGGGAGACGCTTGCGGGTCTCAAGCCCGGCCGCTACGAGTTCGTCGTCGCCAACAAGACCGACAAGGTGGTCGGGTTTCAGCTGCAGGACGCTGGCGACCAGCGCCAGTTGGCGATGTTTCCGCTTGATCCGGGCGCAACGCGAAGTGAAATCGTCGAGATCGACGCCGATGGCTTCCGCTATCGCTGTCCGATCAATCCGACACCTTGGTACGACGTGAGCGTTGGCGGTTGAGCCGCGCAGGAATGAGGATCAAGCCATGACCTATCAACTCGCCATCCAGAATGCGGAATCCGCCCCCGAGGGTTCTCGCGAAACACTGCGTCAAGTCGGGCAGACCTATGGTTTCGTACCCAATCTGCTGGGCGGACTGGCGAATTCACCAGCCGCGCTACACGCATACCTGGCTCTCGCCGAACAGTTCGCCAAGACCACGCTCAGTGCAGCTGAGCAACAGGTTGTTTCTCTCTCGGTAAGCGCAGAAAACCGCTGCGGCTACTGCGTGGCGGCCCATTCGGTGCTTGCGCGCAAGGCTTTGACGCCGGCGCAGATTGCCGCGCTGCGCGACGGCTCCTCGCTTGGCGACTCCCGTCTGGATGCGCTCGCAGCTTTCACGCGGGCGGTTGTCGCCCAACGTGCCTGGTTGCAGAACGGTGAGCTGGCAGCTTTCGAGCAGGCGGGCTTCTCCCGAAGCCAGGCGCTTGACGTACTGGTAGGTGTAACCCAGAAGACGCTTTCGAACTATTCCAACCACCTGATCGACACGCCCGTCGACACGGCGTTCGAGGCTGCGCGTTGGACGCCTGCAGTACGTCGCAGCGCCTGATGCCAAGGACACCAGCGGAGCCCGATCCCGTCGGGCTCTGCTGATTCGACCAACCAGACCACTCTCCCATGCCGGAGCAGGAAGCCTCTGGCAATACAGACGTGCCAGAGGCACCCGGGTACCGCGTCCCAGGATGCGTCACGCGATCGCCGACGCCGCATCAGCATGGCGCTCCGCGAGCAGACCGGACGACCTGCAAGGGCACCACCGCATCCGGGCATGAACACCCGCCCGTCCGTCCGTTACCCAATTTTTCTCTGACCACTAAGGAGGAGCGCTGACATGTCCGACATTCACGTGCTTGACAGAGGGACCTTCGAACATTTCACGACGCATGCGGCACCCATCGTTATCGTCGATTTCTGGGCCCCCTGGTGCTCTCCGTGCATCCGCTTCCAGCCCGTGATGGAGCGTATCGCCGGTGAGTGGGAACCCGAGG
>JBGTBZ010000379.1:0-5085 GCA_041749155.1 Phycisphaerae bacterium | reverse complement strand
CCCGGCCTGGGCTGGCTCCGCGCCGCACCCGCCGCGGGAGCGCTGATGACCGCCCTGGCCTTGGCGCACATGCCCCCGATGCGGCGCGCAGGGCTGACGATGCTCATCAGCGTGGCCGGCTTCGGCGCCGCCACCATCATCTTCGGCCTCTCCACGAGCTTCTGGCTCTCGATGAGCATGCTGTTCCTCACCGGCGTGTTCGACAACGTCAGCGTCGTGGTCCGCCAGACGCTGGTGCAGCTGGCGACGCCAGACGCCATGCGGGGGCGGGTTTCCAGCGTCAATGCCGTGTTCATCGGCTCCAGCAACGAGCTGGGCGGCTTCGAGTCCGGGGCCGTCGCCCAGCTCATCGGCCCCCGCGGCAGCGTCGTGGTCGGCGGGGCCGGAACCCTGGTGGTCGTGGGCCTCTGGTCGGTGCTCTTTCCGAGGCTGCGGCGGCTGCGCAGCCTGGCGGACCAGCACGTATGAGCAGGGCGGTTAAACTGACACGTCGTGAGCGATCCCCGCGGCCAACCCATCGATCCTGGCGTGCGCATCGGCCATGTGCACTTGAAAGTCGCCGATATCCAGCGCTCGCTGGCGTTCTATCGCGATGTGCTGGGCTTTGAGGTAACGCAGTGGTATGGCCAGCAGGCCGTATTCCTGTCCGCCGGCGGCTATCACCATCACATCGGCCTGAACACCTGGCAATCAGCCGGCGGATCGCCCCCGCCGCCGCGGGCCACGGGGCTTTTTCACCTCGCGATCCTCTACCCATCCCGCGCCGCCCTGGCGGGCGCCCTGCGTCGGCTGATGGCCGCCGGCATCCCGCTGGATGGAGCGAGCGACCACGGCGTGAGCGAGGCCCTGTACCTGCGCGACCCGGACGAAAACGGCGTCGAGCTTTACTGGGACCGCCCGGATAGCCAATGGCCACGTGACACCGGCGGCGCCATCGCCATGTCCACCGAGCCGCTGGATCTTGCGTCGCTGCTGGCGGAGTGACGGCTGCACGCGAATCTCAGCGCGGAGACCCGTTCAACGACTCACGGACCACCTCGGCGGCGTCCGCCGCTTTCAGATCGCGGGCGAGAATCCTGCCGTCGGGCGCGACCACCCAGACGTTGGGAATGCTGGGCACGCCATACTGCTGGGCGACCTCCGAGGCCAGACCGATATGCGCGTGTCGCCAGTTCGCGCCGCTCATGTCGTTCTCCGGGACGTACTTCGCGGCGTCTTCGACCACCTGATCGAGACTGAGCGAGACGATGATGACGCGCTCGTCGCCGGCCAACTCGTCCCGCAGGGCACGCAGGTGCGGCAGATCGGCGATGCACGGGGCGCACCATGTGGCCCAGAAATCGAGCACGATGATCTTGCCCGCCAGGTCGGTCAGTTCAAAGGGATGGCCATCGAGCGTCTTTGCACTTAGCGGCGGTGCGACGTCGCCGACCTCCGGCCGCGGGATGCGCTCAAGCAGGACGTCGCCAAGACCGATCGTCTCACCGGCAGGCACCTCGATCCATCGCTGCTCACGGGCCAGCGGCAGGCCGAGGGCGCAGGCCCACCCTGTTCCGCGCAGACCGGTCGTCAGGGTCAGGAGGTATCGGCCAGGCACAATGGGGCCGAAGTCGAACGTCCCGTCCTCCGACACCATCGCAATGACCTGCACCGGCCATTCCTCGGATGGGTCATCCAGCACTGTGCGCGGCGCAGTCGAGAGCGAGGCGGAGTCGTCACGCGGCTGCACGAGCGTCGCGTACTCGAACGCCCAACCCTCGGGGAGGTCCGGGGGCGCGATGGCCCGGCCGGAGAGTGCGGCAGAGAGTTCTAAATAAATCTCTACCGGCTCATCCCCCTCGAGCCGGCGCCACAGGCGCGTGCGACTCTCACCGTCAATGCGGTAGTTGAACCGGCTAGCTTCTCCCGCAGTGCGGGCAAAGGTTGTGCTGCCGTAAGAATTGGTTTCGTGCTGCAGCCCCATGAGATTAAGCCGCCCCTCATCAAGCCCGGTCCAGCCTGCCGTGGCCCCCACCACGGGCGCACCGCGATGGGAGAGTCGAAGCGTTACCGGGCGCCACGGTCGCAGGCGGATCGGCTCTTCGCCAAGCGCGCCGTCGTCGATGAAGGCATAGCCTGACTCCGAGCGTGCAAAAAGCGTCTTGACACCCGCTTCGCGCGCCAGAGCGAAGGCACCGTCCTCACCTGCCCGCGTAATTGGCACGCTCATGACGCCTCGCAGGTCATCACGGGGCTCTTCGTCAATGTAAAGCGACTCCCAGCGCGACAGCAGCAGCACGCTGGCCCCCGCGGCGGGCGTGCCGTCGGGGTTCAGTAGCGTTCCGGCCAGCGGCTCCGCCGACTCCAACTTAGCTTGGAGACGAACGGGCTTGCCGGGCTCGGCCTCGACAACCGGCGTCATAGTGACCGCGTAGCCCGCCTTCTCCACGCGCGCTGAGACCTGTCCGTCGATAGGCCAGGTAATCTCAGACGTCGCACCGTCATCGGTCACGGTCGCCGGCGACCAAGCGGACCAGCCACTTGAGGGTGCGTTGATCACGACCCGGTCCGGACTCACGGGGTGGCCCGTGTCCGCATCGAACGCCTCGACCTCAATCCGAATTATGGATCGCGTGGTCACCACGAACTCGGCGAAGTCGGTGGGGACGGTGACGGACTCGTGCACACCCTGATCGCTGCTCACGTCCAGGTCAACCGGGACATTTGGCACATGCAGAGTCAGCCGGCCCGCATCGTCAGTCCAGGCGCTCTGATGATCGGGCATGCTCATCTTGTCCCACCCGCTGACTCGCACCCAACCTGCCACCGGCTCACCAGCACTGTTTTGAAGTTGCAGTCTCACCTGGCGAGTCTCGGGCATCGTCAGCGCAAGGTTCTCCGTCGGATCGCCGGGGGCGATCCAGCCGAGCAGAGGCGCGCGATCCTCCGCCCGGATCACGTAGAAGAACCCTTCCTTCGCCACCTGCCCCGCATCAAACCACCCCTCGGCATCGGTCGTGAACGTTCCACCATGCTCGGCGGCGGTACTCCTGAGAGCGAGCTTCGCGCCGGCAACCGGGCGGCCATCGGAATCGGTGACACGGCCATTCAGGGCACGCCCGCGCCACATCGTCAGCTCAACCGCTTCATCGCGCAGTGCCTGCTCATCCTCGAGCCTCCGAAGGCTGTCGTCGTCGACGAAGTCGGGGTGAGCGAGCATCACGAACACGTTGCTCCACTCCTTCGGCAGGCGGTCGCAGTACCAGCGCCCGTCCGCATCGGTGGTCACGAACTCCTCATAGCAGATCGGACGGGGCACGCCCGGCTCGAATCCATGACCCTCGACGGGCTCCGCCGATACGCGCAGCCTCGCGCCGGCAATCGGCTCGCCCCGCTCGTCCACCACCCGCCCGCCAACGCGCGTGCCCTGCGGCAGGCGCAGCGTGTAATGAGCCTGCTCGCCCCGCTCGGCGCTGGTCTTCGCCCCGAATGTCAGGTCTAGGCGCACGGGGACATGCCTGGGAGCACTCGCCGAGATGTACATCCCCAGCAGCTTTCCTGCCGGAGACTCGACCACGGCGCGGCCCGCGGCATCGGTGGTCCAACTTAACTGCTCCGTCGTCGCACCGCGCTCATTGTGCCACACCTTCACCGCCGCATCGGCCACGGGCTGGCCTGTCGCATCATCGACCACGTGAATCACCACCTCCGCAGGCGGCGGATCGTTGGACTGGCTGGCGCGGGCCGAGAAAACCGCCAGACTCCAACTCAGCACCAACACCACGGCGAATGAGCGGCTGTCGCGTGAACAACCCATTGGCATCATTGTACCTCGCTTTCGCGGGGGCCCAATACGGATTCTGGCGATCGCAGTAGGCACTTCTGCACAGCATGCACTTGCCCGACCCCTTAGAGCCTCGAGGGGCTAGACTGCCGCCATGGCAGGGAGGCCGACGGCGTCCGCGAGCTTTCTTTCCAACGCCCGGCTGATCGGGGCGATTACGCTGCTGTCGCGGTTTCTGGGGCTGGGGCGCGAGATGGTGGCGGCGGCGCATTTTGGGGCGGGGCCGGTCTGGTCGGCGTTCACGTTCGCGTTCACGATTCCCAACCTGTTCCGCAAGCTCTTCGGCGAGGGAGCGCTCTCGGCGGCTTTCATCCCGATGTACGCGCGGATGGTCGGCGGGAGTAGCGGGGAGCGAGTAGCGAGCAGTGAGCATGCGGAGTCCCGAGGCCGCACATCATCGGTCGAGCCGCACCCGCTCGCTGCTCGATACTCACGCCCCGCTACTCATTTCGCCGCCGCCAGCGTCAAGCTCCTGGTCTACATTCTGACCGCCGTCGTCATCGCCGGCGAGCTGCTGCTGGGGGCGATCTGGCTGTTCGTGGACTTGGGACGCGACGATTACGAGCTGGCGCTGGTCCTTTGCGCCATCATGCTGCCGTATGTCGTGCTAATCTGCGGCGCGGCCTTCCTGGGGGGCATCCTAAACGTGCATGACCGCTTCGCGGCGCCCGCCGCCGCCAGCGTCCTGCTGAATCTCTGCCTGATCGCCGCGATCGTCGCCGGGGCCCTGGCCTTTGACTTGCGTACGCAGGCCGGGCAGTCCGCCGCGACGATGTGGCTTGCAGTGGCGGTTGTGGTCAGCGGCATTCTTCAGGTGCTGGTGCTGTGGCCGAGCCTGCGAAAGGTAGGATTCCGGCTGGATTTTCGCGTGCCCGCCCTCACGCCGCAGACCCGGCGAATGCTGCTGATCGGCCTGCCGGTGATCCTGTCCGCCGGCGTGCTGCAGATCAGCGTGCTGCTGGACCGGGGGATCGCCTTTTTCCTGGCGGAGGCGGAGGGCGCGCAGGCGCTCGAGGTGCTGGGGCAGGCGGTGCGCTATCCGCTGGCGGAAGGTGCGGCGGCGCGGCTGTCGTGGGCGCAATACCTGTACCAGTTCCCGCTGGGGGTGTTCGCGGTGGCTCTGGCGACGGCGATTTTCCCGATGCTCTCGCGCGAGGCGGCGGTGAATGGCGGGCGGACCCAGGGCTTTCGCGAGGGCGTGCGGAAGGGGGTGGAGGCGGCACTGTTCATCGGCCTGCCCGCCAGCGCCGGCCTTGTGCTGG
>JBGTBZ010000378.1:0-2176 GCA_041749155.1 Phycisphaerae bacterium | reverse complement strand
CCTCGACCCTCCCCCCGCCCTGAGTTACACTCCCCCGCCCCACGGGCGAAGGAGCCTCACGGTTGTTCGTCAACGGTTGGTCGGCGTGTCGATGAATCGCTTTCCGAGCGATGTTGCTCACGGAGATGGAACCTCCGCCTTCGAAGCCCTTCCGCTACCAACATCCCGATAGGGACCATCCAAAATCCAAAGCCAACAACAACCAGGGCAACTCCGGTCAAGGAGCGCTGGGCTAGAAGCGGCAGTGCGATTGTCATGACCAACGCACCAGCGCCGAGCCATAGGATGGCTGGGTTGCTCGAACTCATGTAGCTCAGCTTACTCTCCCCGCCCGCCAGCACCGAAGGTGCGCTCAAATGAAGCCCGGGGCGCCAGCCCCAGGCTACCTATCGCGCGCCCTCCGGGCGAAGGCGGAGGCGGAAGGTACCCGGCTTCAACGTCGAACGAGGGCGACGACGGCGACGTTCATCAGCGCAACCCGCGCACAAACGCCTCCACCCGCTCCAGCCCCTTGTCGATCTGCTCCATGCTCGTCGCGAAGCTGAGGCGGACGTGCGTGGCAAAGCCGCTGTCGTTGCCGGGGATCACCGCCACGCCCTGCTGCTCCAGCAGCGCCTCGGCGAAGCTCATGGCGTCGGTGATCTTTGCGCCGCCGGCGGACTTGCCGAAGCAGGCGCTGATGTTTGGGAAGCAGTAAAAGGCCCCGCGCGGCTTGATGCAGGTGATGCCGGGGATTTGGCTCAGGCGGCGGTGCATGTGCTCGCCGCGCTTCTCGAACTCGCGCCGCATCTTCTCGATCGCCTCGCCCGCGCGCTCGTCGGTGAGGGCCAGGGCGGCGGGGAGCTGGCAGAAGCTGGTGATGTGGCTGTTGATCTGCCCCTGGGCCTTGTTCATGGCGGCGATGACGTTGGCGGGCCCGCCGGCGTAGCCGACGCGCCAGCCGGTCATGGCGAAGGTTTTTGAGTGGCAGTTGAAGGTGATCGTGCGGTCAAAGAGCGCCGGGTGCAGCGCCGCGATGCTGGCGGTCTCCTGCCCGCCGTAGAGCAGCTTCTCGTAGATCTCGTCGCTGAAGACGATGACCTGCTCGTGCCTTGCCAGCACCTCGGCGAGCGCCCGCAGCTCATCGGGCGAGTAGCAGTTGCCCGCGGGGTTGTTCGGGGAATTCAGCACGAACACCCGCGTCTGCGGCGTGATGGCGGCCTCGAGCTGATCGGGCGTCAGCTTGAAGTCCGCGGATTCGTCGGCGAAGACGAACTTCG
This sequence comes from Phycisphaerae bacterium, assembly GCA_041749155.1. Lineage (GTDB taxonomy): Bacteria > Planctomycetota > Phycisphaerae > Tepidisphaerales > Tepidisphaeraceae > JAEZED01. The sequence continues at coordinate 917 of JBGTBZ010000378.1, read as the reverse complement.
GCACCCCGCCGCAGAGCCTGGCCTGCTCGGGGTAGCTCACCCAGTAAGGCGCGGGGATCAGCACCTCGTCCCCCTCGTTCAGCAGGGCAAGGAAGGCGAAATAAAGCGCCCCCTTCCCGCCCGGGGCGACGCAGATCTGCTCCGGCTTGTAATCCAGCCCGTTCTCTTCCTTGAACTTGCGCGCGATCGCCTGCCTGAGCTGCGGGAAGCAGGGCGTGGGCGTGTACTTCGTCTGCCCCGCCGCCAGCGCCTCGACGGCGGCCTGCTTGATGAAATCGGGCGTGTCGAAATCCGGCTCGCCAGCGCCGAAGCCGACGACATCCTTCCCCTCCGCCGCCATCGCCTTGGCGCGGGCGGTCATGGCGAGGGTGATGGAAGGCGCCACCGCCTCGACGCGGCGGGAAAGCTTGAGCGGTGCTGCGGTTTCGCGGGGTTTCATGGCGTGAAGGGCATTCTACGGGGCGTTGCCGGCGGTGCGTCCCAGAGCCTCGCGAACCTGCTTCATCGTGACGGTCACCGTCCGGTCCACCGGCAGTTCCAGCGGCGGCGTGCCGTAGCTATTCGCGAGGCGATGCACCTCGTGCGGGTCGATGATCACGATGGCGTCGTCCGGGGCGGTGTCCAGGGCGTCGCCGAGCCAGGCGACGAGGGCCCCGTCCGCCGGCGGGACGTTGAAGACCACGCGGTAATGCAGATCCGGGACGTCGTACAGGAACGCCTTGGCATCGCCCACGAGGTAAACCGCCCGCCCCTCTGCCGCCGCCGCGTCTTCCAGCGCGGTCAGGAGCGTGAGGCGGTCCAGCCCGTGCAGGCGGATGAATGAGCCGTCCGGCAGCATCAGGGCCTCGCGCCCAGGTTGCGTCCGCTGCCACGCTACCGTCAGCAGTTTAATGCGCCCCGCCGCGCCGATGAGCCCG
>JBGTBZ010000377.1:0-3477 GCA_041749155.1 Phycisphaerae bacterium | reverse complement strand
CCGGCGAGGCCGTGCCGGCGGTGGCGCTGCAGCCTTGGGCGACCATCGAAGGTGTCGCCCGCGTCGGCGGCGAACCGGTCGCCGGCGCCCCCATCCGCGGAAGCTTCAGTGAGTCCATCGCCGAGAGCTATGGCATCGTCCCCTCCGCCAAGCACTGGATCGACCTTAACGCCGGGCCGGACGGCGGGTTCAAGATCGACCGACTCAAGCCCGGCCGGTGGAGAGTGTCGCAGGGGATCCGGTCCCGACCCGGCGGCGCATTTCGTTCCTCGCATGGCCAGCCGGTGGACGTCGTCCCGGGCCAGACGGCACAGGTCACCCTCGGCGGAAGCGGGCGGCCTGTGATCGGGCGCCTCGAGATGCCCGCTTCGGACACGCCCCCGGGGAACCGGATCGCCGCCATTCAGAATGACTGGCTCCCGCCCGACGTCGAGCCACCAGCCACGTACGGCGAGATCGAGGCGATGTCCCAGGTCGCCCGTGAGGCAGTGGCCGCCACCGACGCGTTCCAGGAGTACGAGCGCCGCTTCAGGCAGGCCTTCGCGGAACGGCGTTCTTACACCATCACCCTCCAGCCCGACGGCAGCTTCCGCGCAGACGACGTTCCAACGGGCGAATATTACTTGCTCATCTCCCTAGGCCAGATGACCCCGGACGGGGCCGCACTCGAGCTTGTGCGGAACATCGTCGTCCCGGCCGCGGAGGGTGATGCCGCCGAGCCGTTCGACCTCGGCACGCTCCCGATGAAGCCGGTCGTGACCCTCGCCGTTGGCGACGAGGTGCCCGACGTGACGTTCAAGACTGTGGACGGCGCGGAGCACAAGCTCTCGGACTTCCGCGGCAAGTACGTGCTGCTTGACGCCTGGGCGACCTGGTGCGGGCCGTGCATCGGCGAGACGCCCAACATCCTGGCGGTGCAGGAGGCGTTCAAGGGGGACGATCGGCTGGCCATCGTCGGCCTGAGCATGGATGACGACCCGGATGCGCCCCGCCGCTATGCCGAGATGAAGGGGCTAAGGTGGACCAACGGCTTCATCGGCCAGTGGGATCAGACCGACGTCGACGATCAGCTCGGCATCGGCGCCATCCCCGACATCCGCCTGATTGGGCCGGACGGGAAGCTCCTGGCCAACAACCTCCGCGGGGAGCGGATCCTTGAGGCCGTAAGGAATGGCCTCTCAACGAACGGCCTTTGAGTCGGTAATAGCGCGCATCGGCCTGAAGGCGATTCCCGCGGGCGGTGCGTGGAGGCCTGGCAGCGCCGCGCGGTATGCTGCTGGCATGTATCGCTTTCTCACCCTCCTGGCGGTCGTTTTCCTTCAGTTTCAGCCCGCTGCCGCCCAGGATGCGGCATTGGTCGGCGACGAACGCGGCGCACGCATCGCCCGCGAGATGCCAGCCGACCCGGCACAGCGGACCGAGCTCATCTACCTCACCAACGACCTTCCCGCCGACGAGGCGGAAACACTCAAGGCACTTGCCCCCAACGTCCGCTTCATCGCCGTCCGCAATCGCGAGGAGGCCATGCGCCACGCCGCGGAGGCCCACGCCGCGGATTCGGGGCTTGCGACGCCCGAGTTCATCGCCGCGGCGCCGAATCTCGTTTGGGTCCACCACGGCTCGGCGGGCGTGGAGCGGCTGATGTCGAACCGGGCGCTGGTGGAGAACGACCGGATCATTCTGACGAACTCCGCCGCCGTCAGCGGGCCGGTGATCGCGGATCACTCGATGGCCATGCTGCTCATGCTGACCCGCAACATGCGTGTCCACGAGCGAAACCGCATGGAGGGGCGCTGGGGTAGCCCCGACGCCCGCCGCGGGATCGGGCTGGAGGGGCGAACGATGCTCGTCGTCGGCCTCGGCGGCATCGGCAGCGAGATCGCAAAGCGCGCCAATGGCTTTGGCATGCGCGTCATCGGCACGCGGCGGAGCGATACACCCTCCGCCGAGTACATCGAGCGGGTCGGCAAGCCCGATGAGCTGCTGGCGATGCTGCCGGAGGCGGATGTCGTGGCGATCGCCGTGCCCCTGACGGATGAGACGCGGGGTCTGTTCGACGCCGGCGCCTTCGCCGCCATGAAGGAGGGGGCGATCCTCATCAACGTCGCCCGCGGGCAGGTGGTGGACACCGAGGCGATGATCGCGGCGCTGGAATCGGGGAAGCTCGGCGGAGCGTGCCTGGACGTGACCGACCCGGAGCCCCTGCCGGCGGACCACAAGCTGTGGACGTTGGACAACGTGATCATCACCCCCCATTGCTCCGGCGCCGCGGACCTTTCCGGCGAGCGCTGGCAGGCACTGTTCCGCGAGAACGTCCGCCGCTTCGGCGCCGGCGAGCCGCTCTTGAACACCGTGGACAAGGCGGCAGGATACTGAGGAGGAATGAGGAATGAGTAAACCAGAATGACGAATAGGAAAACGGCCGCACGCTCGGCACTTCGTCATTCTGGTTTCCTCATTCCTCATTCCCGCGCCCGCGGGGTTGAACTCTCGCTGCGGGGCCGGTAAACCGGGTCGCAACCACGGAGGCCTGACCCATGCTGCTTGTTCGACCGGTGGAAATGAGTGACCTGGAGTCGCTGGCGGAGCTGGTGCACCTCACGCGCGGGGCCATCACGACGCTGCCCGTCGATCGCGACCTGCTCGCCCGTCGCATCTACCAGAGCCAGGCCAGCTTCGCCGAGGAGGCCGACCGCCCCGGCGGGGAGCTTTACACCTTCATCCTCGAAGACACCGCCAAGCCCGGGCACCTGCTGGGAACCGCCAGCGTCGTCTCCAAGACCGGCGGGTTCGAGCCCTTTTACTGCTACGAGCTGCGCGAGGAGCGGTACCAGAGCGAGGTGATGAACGTCGATAAGCTCGTGCGCAGCCTGCACCTGATCGAGGATCACAACGGCCCGACCGAGATCGGCGGCCTCTTTCTCCGCCCCGGCGCCCGCGGCGGGGGGTATGGGCGGCTGCTCAGCGTGTCGCGGTTCCTCTTCATGGCGTCGCGGCCGCAGGCGTTCGAGGATGAGGTGATTGCGGAGATCCGCGGGGTGACGGATGAGACCGGCAGCAGTCCCTTCTGGGATGCCGTCGGGCGGCACTTCTTCGGCGTCACCTTTGCCGAGGCCGACGCGCTGAGCTTCAAGGAGAAGCAGGTCATCGCCGACCTGATGCCGGATCACCCGATCTACGTGGACATGCTGCCGTACTCCGCCCGCAGCGTGATCGGCGCGGAGCACGACTTCGCCCGCCCGGCGCGGCGCCTGCTGGAGAGCGAGGGGTTTGAGTTCAAGAACCGCGTGGACATTTTCGATGCCGGGCCGACCCTCCAGGCGAGCTTTAGCGACATTCGTGCCATCAAGAGCAGCCAGCGGGCGGAGGTCTCGGCGCTGGTCGATGCCGAGGATGAGCGGGCGGACACGCTGGTGGTCAACGATCGCCTCGACTTCCGCGCCACTCCCGCCGTCGTCCGGCCGGGCCCGGGCGGGA
>JBGTBZ010000376.1:0-5246 GCA_041749155.1 Phycisphaerae bacterium | reverse complement strand
AGCGGGTTTTTCACATCACGACGGGGATGACGCTGCTGGGCGTCGCGCCGGTAATGCTGGTGGCGATGACACTTTGCGTGGCGTACGACGGGCGTTTTGCGCTGGGTGTGTGCGGCATCCTGACGATCCTCGTAACGTTGGCGCTGGGGCAGGGAGTGGGCTTTTTCCTGATCATGTTCGCGGGCCTGCTGACCTGCACCGCGCTGCTGCACGAGGTTCGCAGCCGCAGCAAGCTGGTCGAGGTGGGCGGGGCCTGCGCGCTGGCGCTGGGGGTCGCGGCGCTGGTGATCGGCATGCTGCGGATGGACCCGATCGGCTATACTCTGGTGCAGGGGGCATACGCGGCGCTAGCGGGGCTGGGCAGCGGGTTCATTGTGCTGGGTGTGCTGCCGTTCATCGAGCGGGTTTTTCACATCACGACGGGGATGACGCTGCTGGAATACCAGGACCACCCCCTGCTGCGCCGGCTGGCGCTGGAGGCGCCAGGCACCTACAACCACAGCCTGCAGGTGGCGAGCATGAGCGAGGATGCGGCCAATGCGATCGGCGCCGACGCCCTGCTGTGCCGCGTCGCCAGCTACTACCACGACATTGGAAAGCTGCGCAAGCCCGACTATTTCATCGAGAACCAGGTCTCCGGCGGCAACCGCCACCTGAACCTCAACCCCAACATGTCGCTGCTGGTGATCATCGGTCACGTGAAGGACGGCGTGGAGATGGCCAAGGAGTACAGGCTGCCGCGGGCCTTCGTGCCGATCATCCAGCAGCATCACGGCACGACGCTGGTGGAGTACTTCTACCGCGAGGCCTGCCAGCGCCAGCAGGAGCGCCTGGCCGCCGGCGAGGCCGAGGCCGGCAAGCCGGTCGAGGACTGCGATTACCGCTATCCCGGCCCGCGGCCGCGGTCGCGCGAGTCGGCGATCGTAATGATGGCCGACACGTGTGAATCGGCGTGCCGTTCCATGACTGAGCCGACGCCGGCGCGAATCGAGGCGCGTGTGAACGACCTTTTCCAGAAGCGCCTGCTGGACGGCCAGTTCGACGAGTGCCCGCTGACCCTGCGCGACCTGGACCAGATCCGCCGATCCCTGGTCAAGAGCCTCGTGGGGATCTACCACGGCCGGATCGCCTACCCCGATGCCGCGGAGGATCGCTCCGCGATCGCGCAGCCGGCGGCGGCGCTGGAGAAGGTGGGTTGAGCCGCATCAGCGTCACCTGCGAGCTGGGCGAGGAGCATGCGGACTTCCTGGAGGCGAAGCTGCAGGCCGCCGCCGCCCTGGTCGAGACCGCCCCCGCCGAGATATCGCTGGCGATTGTGGACGGCCAGACCATGTCGCGCCTGCACGAGCAGTATTCCGGGGAGCCAGGGCCGACGGATGTGCTGACATTCGAGCTGGGGCGCGATGCCGGCCGGGTGCGCGAAGGGGAGATCGTGGTGTGCCTCCCCGTGGCCAGCGCAGAGGCGGCGCGGCGTGGACACCCGGTGGAGTATGAGTTGATGCTCTACGCAGTGCACGGGCTGCTGCACCTCAGCGGCTACGACGACAGGGAGGAGGCCGCCTACGCACGCATGCACGACCGCGAAGATGAAATACTCGCTTCTATCGGTATCGGCCCGGTTTTTGCGCGTAGCCGGCATCCGCCGCCCGGGCTTCCGCCGCCGGGCGCCAGTGAGATGTAGTTGCGGGCTTGTGCGGCCTTACCTAGAGTGTCGGTGCTCCCGCGACAGTGGCGGGAACGATTCAGAATCTGCTGCCTTGATTAGATCACCGAAAACCCAGTTGGCCGCCGCTTTCGCTTACCCGGGCACCCATGACAGGGGGTGCGGATGGGCCTGACGCTCACGATTGTCGTGCTGCTGGCCGCGGCGGCGGGGTCCTTTCTGTTCGCGACGCTGGCCTATTCCCTGCGCGATTTCTCGCGCGTGGCGCTGGGCGAATGGCTCCAAAAACGCGGCCGCGGGGCCCGCGTGGAGGCGATCGTCGAGAGCCGGGACGACCTGCTGCTGACGGCGGCGGTGGCGCGGGCGATCAGCAACCTGATAGCGATCCTGGCGCTGCTGCACCTGCTTCGGAAGCTGTTTCCGGAGTGGGATGGGGCATGGATCTACGCCCTGACGTTCGTGGTCGGGTTCGTGTTCCTGGGGCTGGTTGCGGTGGTTCTGCCGCTGGTGCTGGCCAAGCACGCGGCGGAGGCGTGCATCGGGATGTTCTCATGGCTGCTGTGGGCCAAGCGGCTGGTGCTGTTCCCGGTGGTGAAGCTGCACGCGCCGGTGGATGCGCTGGTGCGCCGGGTCATGGGCCATGGTCCCGAGGACGACCCCGAGGAGGTGGAGGAGGAGCTGGAAGCGGAGATACTCGAGATTGTCGCCGAGGGCCGCGAGGAAGGCGTGATTGACGATGGGGAGCGCGAGCGCATCGAGCGCGTCCTGCGCTTCCAGGACGCCATGGCGGCGCAGGCCATGACGGCGCGGCCGGAAATCGTGGGAATCTCGCACGACGCGCCGATCCAGGAGGTGCTGCGGGTGATCGAGGAGAGCGGCAACAGCCGCATCCCGGTCTACGCCGGATCGCTCGACAAGGTGGTCGGCGTTCTTTACGCCCGCGACCTGTTCCGCTACGTCGGCAAGCGCCTCAACGGCAACGGCGAGGATGGCAAGGCACACGAGTTCCGCATCGTCAAGGTCATGCGGCAGCCGCTGTTTGTTCCCCGGACCAAGCCCCTGGCCGACCTGCTGCGAGACTTCCAGCTTCAGAAGGTCCATATGGCCATCGTCCTCGACGAGTATGGCGGCACCGCCGGGCTGGTCACCATCGAGGATGTGCTCGAGGAGTTGGTCGGCGAGATCGCCGACGAGCACGAGTACGACGAGATGCCGATGTTCCGTCGCATCGACGAGCGGACGGCCGAGGTCGATGCCCGGGTCGAGGTCGAGGCCCTCAATCGCATGCTGGGCGTCGATCTGCCCGAGGAGGCGGGCTTCGAAACGCTCGGTGGCTACATCACCACCACCCTGGGCCTGATTCCGCAGGCCGGAACCAGCTTCGAGAGCGAGGTGCCCGGCCCCGGCGGCGCCCGCCGCCGGCTCGTCATCACCGTGCTTGATGCCGAGCCGCAGCGCGTGAACAGGGCGCGGGTCGAAGTGATCAACCTGGGGGACGCCGGCGAGCCATCGCCCGAGCCGGCGACGGCGGACGCGGGGGTGGGGTCGGGCTAGCGGTTCCCAAGCCGGGAAGCCGTTTTTGCCGCTCGCGCAAGATTCGGAGCGCGGTAAACCGTGTCCAGCCATGCGCATTCGTCTCGGATCTCCGTATCGTTCCCGCCCAAGCTCCGGCGGTTCTCACCGCCGATCGGGTGGCCGGGCAAGCCTGATCGGCCGCCTGGTCATCGGCGGGGTCATCGCCCTGATCGCCCTTGGCAGTTACTTCTTCGCCGTCGACCGCAACCCCGTGACCGGGGAGCAGCAGCGCGTGGCAGGGATCGACGCGAGCCGGGAAGTGCAGATGGGTTACGCCGCGGCCCCGGAAATGGCCCGGCAGCTCGGGGGCACCATGCCCGCGAGCAGCGCCAAGCAGCAACTGGTGAAGGATGTGGGCCAGCGGCTGATCAACGCTCCTCTGGGCAGCGACAGGCGCAGCCTCGTGCAGATCCTCGAGGAGAACAACACGCCCTGGCGCTTCGAGTTCAACGTGTTGGAGGATGACGACATGGTGAACGCCTTTGCCCTGCCCGGCGGGCCGGTGTTCATCACCGAGGCACTGTTCGACCGTTTCGAGAACGAGGCCCAGCTTGCGGGCGTGCTGGGTCACGAGATCGGCCACGTCATTCAGCGCCACGGCCTGCAGCGGATGGCCAAGAACAACCTCGGAGCGCAACTCGTGTCCGCGGTCGCGGTGGGCGCCGCGGGGGAGGATGGCGGCTACAGCGCCGCCATGATTGCGAACATGGTGAACCAGATGTTCCAGCTCCGCTACGGGCGGGAGGATGAGCTGGAGAGCGACAAACAGGGACTTTCGATGATGGTCTCGGCCGGCTACGACCCGCGGGAGATGGTGCGGGTGATGGAGATCCTGAAGGAAGCCAGCGGCGGCGGTGGCGGCGGGCCGGAGTTCATGCAGACCCACCCGCACCCGGAAAGCCGGATCGAGGGGATCGAGGCGTTCGTGCGGGAGCACTTCCCGAACGGCGTGCCGGCGGAGCTGAGCAAGGGCCGGACGCTGCGGTAACGGGGTGGAAGTTAGAGATCGGAATCAGAAGTGAGATGACGTGCCGTCTGACACTCTGACATCTGATTTCTGACCGCTCACTTCTGTACACTGCTCCGCATGCTCCGCCGCGTCCTGAAGGCTTTGCGCGTTGGATCGCTGCTCGCCGGCGTCGTGATCCTGCTGTGGCTGCCGCTGAGTTTCTTCTACGGAATGTCCCTGATCCTGCCTTGGCCGGGGGCCTACAGCAGCACGCTGGTGCTCGATGGACACGTCTCGATCGCCTCGCGCGAAGACAATCCGTTCATCTCCTTCGATACGGCCCACGCCAACATCTATAAGTTGCCTCAGCACCAGCAAACGATCAAGCGGGCACTCTGGCCACGCGTCAGCAGGTCCCTGCTTCCCGCCGGGAACACCGTCGTGACGCAAACGGACATTGGCACTCCCCTCTGGTTGATTGCCGCGTGTCTCCTTGCCTGGCCGGTGACGTCGATCATCCGGGCGCGGCGGAGGCTGAGGGTTCGTGGGTTCGAGGTAACAGGCGAGCCCCAGTGGGGCCCCGGAGCAGAGCCTCGGGCCGGGCTTCCCATCGTGAGGAGGATGGTTCCCGCACTCAGTTGCGCCCTTACACTGGGTCTATGGTTCGAGCCGCAGGAAACTGGCTGCGCATCTTCCTCGCGCTGCTCGGGACGGCGGCGCTGATCGGCCTTCCGGTGAGCCTGTTGGCCCGGGCGGAGGTGAACCTGTATCTGCCTTGGGGCGCGCTCCAGGCGACCATCGAGGATGGGGCGATCAAGGCTTGGATTTACCCGCCCGGCACTGTCTTCGCCCATGAACCGCACCTATTCCGCGTCGAAACGCTGCCGCGGCTGAGTGCGGATGATTTCTACGCGTGGGGGGTCTTTCCGACGGCCATTTCGAACGGCGTCTTCACGATGCCCCTTTGGCTCATTGCCACCCTCTGTCTTGCCTGGCCGGTGACATCGCTCATCCTCGCGCGGCGGCGGCGGTTGGCCCCGGGATTCGCCGTGGAAGGCG
>JBGTBZ010000375.1:0-2128 GCA_041749155.1 Phycisphaerae bacterium | reverse complement strand
GACGGTCTCGGCCAACCAGGCGACGTATGCCTCGCTGCCGGAGGACGCCAAGACGGGCGTGACGGGCGTGGATTACAACGGCAACGCCACGATCCTGAACCATGCCGACCCGTCGGCGCCCAGCCAGCTCGATCCGCCGCTGCTGGTGGACGGGCACGGCAACGTGATGATCTACGTTCCGCCGGCGGGGATGACCGGGCTGACGTTTCGCGATGGAACGGTGCTCGACATGGGCAACGCCGCCGGCTCCCAGCGGCTTGTTGCCAGTAACGGGCGTGCTTTCTGGGCGAGTGCGGGCCCGGACGGCGACTTCACCGCTGGAGACGACAACGTTTATTCCACCGCGGTCATCAGGAAATAGGCAGAACAGGCGAACATGAGCCCCATTCCCGCCATCCTCAGGTCGCATCGCCGCCACGATCGCCGCCGCGGCGCGTTCACGTTGGCAGAGATGCTGGTGATCATCGGCATCATCCTGCTGGTGATGGCGATCGCTCTGCCGGCGTTCACGATCATCATCGGCAGCCGGAGCATCGAATCGGCCCGGAACATCGTGGCGGCGAGCATCGTGCGGGCCCGCGGCGAGGCGATCCGGCGCGGCCAGCCGTGCGGCGTCTTCTTCTACGTGGACCCCGACAGCGGGCGGACGGGCGTTGCGCTGGTGACGCTGGACCCGCTGACGGACCCGGACCCGTACACGGAGTACCAGCTTTTCACGCGGGCGGTCTCGCGCGAGAGCTACAGGCCCCAGGGCCTGCCCTCGGTCCTCCGCGATTACCAGGGCGGCAGCTACGACCCGCTGAATGCGACGACCGATCCGCCCGATCCGGCGGAAGACGAGCCAAGTATGACCGCCGACCGGGTGGTGGTGCTGGGGGCGGATGTGAACGGTTTTTACGGCCCTCGCCCAAGCGGCCTTGACTACAGCGATTTCCAGAACCGCCCCATCATCATCGTAACGACCCACACTTCCGCCGACATCCGCGGGGCACCCAACCCGGGCGTGCTCAGTCGGGGCGACGAGACCTTCACGCCGGAGCCATTGAACACCGGGCAGGTGCACTCCGGGACGGGAGACTGGTTCGACAACCCTCACTGGGCCTCACCTTTGAGCGAGGCAGAAATCGGTACGCTCGAGCTGATTGACGGCATAAAGACTGAGCTTCTTGCGAAGGGGGTCGGGCTTCAAGTGATCCTGGGACGAGCACTGGAGAACACCACCGACGACGGTGCGGCGGACGCTGATGGGTTCAAGTACGCGATACCCGGCCCGGGCGCCACGGCCCCGGATCCGGATGATCCCGAGTTTCTCGAACGCTATGCGCGCTCTGGCCTGATCCTCTTCAACGCCGAGGGCCACCTCATTCAGGCTTCGTATCGCATTTACACCAACAGCCGCCTTGGCCGTGTCATCGGGCTGGAACTCGTACCGGACCCGAGCAATACCGCGCAGCCAATCGAGGAGTATGTGGTCACGCTGGGCGCGCCGGCCCTGGGTGTGGCCTTGTATGACCGTGGTGCGTTTGACAATGCCGCGTCAACGGGCACGGCCCTGGTTTGGAAGGGTGGACACGTCGCCTCGCTGGTCGATCCGACCACGCCGTTCGACGAGTTCGTGACCTCCGACGGCGATGTGACCTTCCTGTATCCGCCCGCCGACCGGCCGATCGGCATCACACAGCCGCCGCCAGCCGGCGATTGGCGCTTTCACGAGTACGCCGAGGAGCGGTGGCTGGATGCGAACACGATCCCGCTGATGGTCAACCGCTACAGCGGCACGATCGTGGAGGCGGAGTGAGGGTGGGGTCGTAGCGAGTAGCGAGTAGCGAGCATGCGGAACGCAATCAATAAATCCTCGCCCCAGCCCGCCCGCCGCCGCGGGTTTACGTTCATCGAGGTGATGTTCGCGGTGATGATCCTGGGTTTCGGGGTGATCATGATCGCGGCGATGCTGCCGGTGGCGGTGCGGCAGACGCAGAACACGCGTGAGACCAACGCGGGCAGCGCGATCGTGGAGAGCGGCTTCCACCAGCTGGAAGCGATCTGGGGCAGCTACGACGCGGTGGGGCGGTCGCCGCTGCTGTCGGGCGGCTTGCCGGCGACGAACCGGCTGAACTCACAACTCAAG
>JBGTBZ010000374.1:0-6391 GCA_041749155.1 Phycisphaerae bacterium | reverse complement strand
ATCGCCTGCGGCAGCGGCGCTGTGCTCTGACGGGCCGCCTCCAGCACGCGTTGCGCCTGCTGACGGATTTCCTGCTCGCTGAGCAACTCCGTGGGCACATCGATGCCGGTCGTCTCGATCAATCCACGAAGCGACGTCATGTAAGTCAAAACCACGGCCCGTTGCGTGATGGCGGAACGGGAAAGCGGCCCCGTTCCCGAACCCGCAAGGTCGGTCAGCATCTGATCGGCCTCCATCAGCGCTTGGGCGGCGGCGGAAACGGCTTCCTTGTAGGCGTCCTCCGGGGACGTTTCCAGTGCCCCCTGGATAGCGGCTGGGAGATCACGTCCGGCCTCGGCCAGCGTCTGCTGCACGCCGTGAAGCGAGGCATAGATCGAGGCACTCCCAGCATGGGCGACGCCCAACTGCCGCAGGGCCACCGCATTGCTAAGCGCGATGCGGTTCGGATTGAAGGCATCGTTGTAGGCGGCGCTGAACATCGGCCCCGCCGTCCCGGAGGCCGCACGCGCCTGCCCTGCGGCCGTGCCGTAGTGAGTGTTAGCCTTCTCCAAAAGCGAGGTGGCCTCCTCGCGGAGCTCGGCGAGGCGCCCGAGCGTCTCCTGGAGCTGGGCCGCGATGGCCTCGACGCTCACGCCTGCATCAGTGCCGGAGAAAGTTGCCTGCCCCGCTTCCTGTAGCTGGCCGATCTGCGTCTGAACGCCCTGCCAGTTCTCCCGCAAGCTCGCCTGCTGCTGCTGGAGCGTCCCGATTGTGGTCTCCAAGGCCCCAAGCACCGCCCGGGCCTGTTGAAGCTCGGCACTGGTCTGTCGTACCTGCACGTTGAGAGCCTCGATACCCGAAGTGACGCCGGCCGCCTCCGTGCGCAGGTCCGCGACGCGGCGGTACGTCTGTACAGACTCCTGGCCCTGCTGTTGATCGCTCTGCTGATCCAGCTGGCTGGCCTCAGACAGCATCTGCTCGCGCTGGCGCTGAAGCTGCGTGATCTGGCCCTGGAGCTGCTCCAGCTTGATATTGAGCTGGTCAACCTCCTTCTGCGCGTCGGCCACCGTCGGCAGCATCACGCCGCTCTCGCCCGGTTCCCACGACTCCCCCTCGCGAATGCCCCCGATGCGCTGGTCGATCGAGCCCAGAACCCGCGCGGGATCTTTCTGCTGCTCGCTGCGGATGTAGCTGCTTCCCAGGGCCAGGGCGTTCGCCAGGCGATGGGCCTGCTCAGACAGCACCAAAGCGCGCGTTTCGACGCCATGAAGACCAGGCAGTGCCTCCTCCCCGACAATGATGGGCCCCGCCATGGCGGCCGTGGCAAGCTCCAGAGAGATATCACCCACCAGCTCGTTGGCTTGCGCAAGCGTCGCCGGAGAAGCGTTGGCGCCCGCAGCATTGTCGGCCAGCGTAACGTACTGCCGCTGCGGATCGCGGGCAGCTCGCAGGGTGTAAGCCTCGTACAGATCCTCGCGCGTGGCCTGATCACCGTCCGCGGGCTCGCAGGCGACGAGGCTGAGCCCGCCCATCAGGGCAAGACAGCCCGCCGCGGCTCGGCGGAGTATGGCGCGGCGGTCGGACGCGGGAAAAATACCAGACGTGCGGGTGGACGGGCGGGGCATCCGCAATCTCCTAATAGCTTCGGCTGTCGGCAAAACAGCGCCGGTTACGGCAGGCGGGGGGCGGCATGACCAAGCGGCGGCCACGGGACCGCCACAGAATGCCGCCGGAGCGGATTCTCCCCGGATGCCAGGGGCCTGTCAAACCGCCCTACCAGCCCGACCTGGGCCCAAGAGTCGGTCTTCAGGTGGGGCCAGTAGTTATCGGCGGACCTGAACCGCGAACCTGCCCCCCGCCGCGGCTGTATCAGGAGTTGAAACGCCGCTATGAGCCTACGGTCGATTGGGGTAGCCTAATCTTCGGGCACCCGCATCCACAGCGGCGGATCGAGTCGATGGCCCTAAGGATTCGCCCTCGGAAGGTGCGGTGCGGAGCCTTTCTCAGCCTGTTTCGGAGATTGCGACGTGAACAAGACAAGCGACCCGCCGTTCTCCAGATTCACCCGGCAGGCGGGCAAGATTCTCGAAAGTGTCAGCCAGGGTTACTGCGGCTTTGCCCACACCGACCAGACATGGGCGCCTTCGGTCAACCTGTACGAGACGCAGGAGTCCTATCGCGTCTGCGTCGATCTTGCGGGCGTCGACAAGGATCGCATCGATCTGAACGTCCACGGCCATTTGCTGATGATTCGCGGGGAGCGTGAGGTGCCGCGGAGCCCGCAGGCCAGTCGCCCGGGGCCGCAGCGCGCCCGAGTACACCGCATGGAGATCGATCACGGCTGTTTCTGTCGGGAGGTCGAGCTTCCGGCCGACATCGATCCGCGGGCAATCTCGGCCACCTATCAGAATGGCCTTCTCTGGATCGAGCTTCCCAAGGTGCGTTAGGCGCCTGGTTTCTCCACGTCAGGGTCTGCGAACTTTCCAAGGCTGACGCCTCCCGGCTGGGGTGTACCATTGGGCCCGAATGGCCAAGCGCGCTACCAAGGCCCCCGAAACCCCGCAGGAGACTGACGGCGACGAGGCTCCCGGGCCCTCCAAGCCTGCCGAGCGTCCAACTATCACCCTCGCTGGCGCCGGCAACGGTCGGCGGATCGTGGTTCCGGAGCAGCTTCCGGTCCTGCCCTTGCGGAATCTCGTGGTTTTCCCCGGGACTGTGATGCCGCTGAGCGTCGGCCGGCCCAAGAGCAAGGCACTCCTGGAGGAGGTGATGCCCGGCGACAAGCTGGTCGGTGTCATCGCGCAGAAGAACCCGGACGTGGAGGATCCCAAGTTCGGGGATCTGCACTCGATTGGCACGGTGGCGATGATCCTCAAGTTGTTCCGGCTGCCGGATGGCAACCAGAGCATCATCGTCCATGGCCATCACCGTTTTCGGCTGCACGCTCTCACGCAGGAAGACCCGTTTCATATCGGCGAGGTCGAGCCCTTGGTGGATGTCGATCCGACCGACGCTGAGACGGTGGCTCTGGTCGGCAACATCCGCGAACAAGCCAGGCGGCTGATCGAGCTGTCTCCCAACACGCCGGAAGAAGCGCAGCAGGTTCTCGATTCGATCCAGTCCCCAGGTGCGCTTGCCGACTTCCTCGCGGCCAACCTGCCGGGGGAACCGGACGACCGCCAGCGGCTCCTGGAGACCCTGAACGTCCACGCCCGCCTGCGCGAGGTTGCCGAGCGTCTGGCCCGGCAACTGGACGTGCTTGAGCTTCAGGACAAGATCCAGAGCCAGGTCAAGCAGAGCATCGACAAGACGCAGCGGCGGTTCTTCCTGCAGGAGCAGATGAAGGCCATCCGCAAGGAGCTCGGCGGCGACGAGGACGGCGGCGGAGAGGTCGACGAGCTGCGCCAGAGGCTGGAAGAGGCCAAGCTGCCGGAGATCGCTCAGAAAGAGGCCAATCGGGAGCTCGCCCGGCTGGAGACCATCCCCCAGGCCAGCCCCGAGTACGGCGTCATCCGCACGCACCTGGAACTGATGAGCGAGCTGCCCTGGAGCAAGAGCAGCAGCGACCAGATTGACCTGAAGAAGGCCCGCAAGCAGCTCGACGACGACCATTTCGACCTGGACAAGGTCAAGAAGCGCATCCTGGAGTACCTCGCGGTCCGAAAGCTCAAGCCCGACGGCGGCGGGGCTATTTTGTGCTTCCTGGGCCCACCGGGTGTTGGCAAGACGAGCCTGGGCAAGAGCATCGCCGCGGCGACGGGGCGGGGCTTCATCCGCGTGGCCCTGGGGGGGGTGCGCGACGAGAGCGAGATTCGCGGGCACCGGCGGACCTACATCGGCTCCATGCCGGGCCGGATCATTTCCGAGATCCGCAAGGCGGGTACGAACAACCCGGTCATGATGCTCGACGAGCTGGACAAGCTGGGGAACGACTTCCGCGGCGACCCCGCCAGCGCGCTGCTGGAAGTGCTCGATCCGGCGCAGAACCACACCTTCACCGACCATTACCTCGACGTGCCCTTCGACCTCTCGAAGGTGCTGTTCATCGGCACCGCCAACACGATGGACACGGTGCCCGGGCCGCTGCGCGACCGCATGGAAGTGATCGACATCCCCGGGTACACACAGGCGGACAAGTTTCAGATCGGCAAGACCTACCTCGTCCCCCGCCAGCTCGAGGCCAACGGGGTTAAGAAGAGCCAGGCCCGCTTCACAGACAAGGCCCTGCGCTTCATCATCGACGGCTACACCCGCGAGGCGGGCGTCCGCAACCTGGAGCGCAACATCGGCAGCGTCGTTCGCACGATCGCCGCGGATATCGTCGCGGGCAACACGCAGAAGGTGACGGTTGACGAGCCCTACGTGGAGAAGGTCCTCGGCCCCATCAAGTTCGAGGATGAGCTGGCGGCCCGCACCAGCGTCCCTGGCGTCGCCACCGGCCTGGCCTACACGCCCTTCGGCGGGGAGATCCTCTTCATCGAGGCCACGCGCATGCGCGGCAAGGGCAACATCACCCTCACCGGGCAGATCGGCGACGTGATGAAGGAGTCCGCCACCGCCGCCTTCAGTTTGGTGCGCAGCCGCAGCGAGCAGATGGGCATCGATCCCGAGTTGCTGCCCAACAGCGACATCCACATCCACGTCCCCGCGGGCGCCGTTCCAAAGGACGGGCCGTCGGCGGGCATCGCCATGTTCACCGCCCTTTCGTCGCTGCTGACCAACCGGCCCGTCCACAAGGAGGTGGCGATGACGGGGGAAATCACCCTTCGCGGCCTGGTCCTGCCCATTGGAGGCCTCAAGGAAAAGACGCTCGCTGCCAAGCGGGCCGGGATCAGGGAAGTGATTATCCCGCGGCGCAACGAGAAGGATTTGGTGGACGTGCCTGACGAGGTGCGTAAGGCCCTGAAGTTTCACCCCGTGGAGCACGTGGACGAGGTGCTGAAAATAGCACTGGAGCAAAAGAAAGTGCCCACGTCCGGCAAGACTGTGCGTAAGGCGACCGAGAAGGCCGGCAAAAAGGGTGCAGGCAAGCCCTCGCGTGGCAGGGGGCGAGCGGCTGCCACCGCCTGACGCGCCCCAGAATCTCAGCCGAGCAGGTCGGGATTCATTCGCCAGATCGCGAAGTTCAGCGCTGAGGCAAAGGTCACCCACACAAGGTATGGCAGCAGCAGCGCCCCCGCCGATGGGCGC
Source organism: Phycisphaerae bacterium (assembly GCA_041749155.1). GTDB lineage: Bacteria > Planctomycetota > Phycisphaerae > Tepidisphaerales > Tepidisphaeraceae > JAEZED01. The sequence goes on along the minus strand of JBGTBZ010000374.1, from coordinate 1,222 downwards.
ACCTGCCAGAACGCGACGATCGTCGCCACAATCAGCAGCCATAGCACCATGATTTCCGCGAACGCTGCCCCGCCCATCCGCCAGGCGAAGAAAAGCCACGTCCACAGCGCGTTGAGCGCCAACTGGGCGAGAAACAGCCCCAGCGCCAGTCTCGCGCCCGCAAAGCCCCGCTCGCGCCACACCATCCACGCCGCGACCGCCATCATCGTATAAAGCAGCGTCCAGACCGGTCCAAAGATCCATCCGGGCGGCGCCCATGAAGGGCGCTCGAGCTGCCCATAGAACTCCCTGGACTGCGCTGATGCCACCGCTCCCACCGCCGCCGCCGCAAAGGTGACGGCGAGCCAGGCGACCAGTCCCAGTACCTGCTTTGGTATTGACATGGCCAAGCTTACCGCTCGGCAGTGCTACTCAGCCGCCTCTAGTGCTTCCAACTCCAGCTTCCTGAACTTCACTTCCGTCCCCTCCGCCTGGATCGCGATCTTTCCCTTGCTGGCGGTGCACTTCGTGCCGTGGTTCACGAGATCGCCGTTGACCCAGACCTTGATCTCGTCGCCGCGGCACTCGATGACCATCGTGTTCCACTCGCCCAGCGGCTTCTCGGAGTCGTCGGTGAGGTTCAGGATCCGCCGGGCGTCGGCGGGGCCTCCGCCGAAGGCCTGGCCCTCGCGGCGGGGGCGGCGCTTTTCCATGTCGGGGACCTCGATGTTCTCGCCGATGCACCAGAAGTCGCCGGCATTGCCGTGGTGCATCTGCACTTCAATCGACTTGGGGAACATCCCGTAGAGCGCCCGCGGCTGCGAGGCATGAACCAAAATGCCGCAATTGCCCCCATCCTTCGGGAAGAGGTACTCGACCGTCAGGCGGTAGTTCTCGTACTCCTTGTCGGTCAGGAGATGGCCCTCGGGCTTGCCCAGCGACACCAGCATGCCGTCGCGGACGGCGAAGCTGGGCGGGGCATCGGCGTTGTCGTCCGCCGCGGGCACGTCGGCGTGCCAGCCGGACAGGTCCTTGCCGTTGAAGAGCGGGATGGCCTTCGACTCCGTGTCCTGGGCGATGGAACCGGCGCACAAACCAGCGATCAGCAGTAGCGTGAGCATGGCCCAAGCCTACCCGAACGGCGCCGATCGGGGTATCCGGGTAGCTGCGTCGCTACGGCGACGCAGGTCCGTCCCGTCACTCCTGCACCACAAACGCCTTATTGGCCCAGCTGATCGGCGTC
>JBGTBZ010000373.1:0-1785 GCA_041749155.1 Phycisphaerae bacterium | reverse complement strand
TCGAGGAGCTCGCTGGCCGCCGCGGCGTAGGCGGCTGTGCGGTGCGATTGGCGGATGACCGGTTGTTGCCAGTCCAGGCCGAGCCAGCGGAGATCGTCGATGGCGGAGCGGTCGGCGCCGGTCTTGACGCGAGGCCCTTCGAGGTCATCGATGCGCAGCAGGACGCGCCAGCGATTCTGGCGGGCCAACACCCAGTTGATGAGAAAGGTCCGGGCATTGCCCAGGTGCAGGGCGCCGGTGGGCGAGGGCGCCAGACGGGTAACAGCCCCTGAAACCATGATCAGGAGCGTAGAAGCGCCAGCCAGCGACACAAGCGTCGCGTGCTGGAGGCGACAGGAATGGCCGCACGCTTGTAATAAGACGGCAAAGCTGTATCGTCATCCTCCCGGACTATTGGGGGAATACTGATTTGCTCAAATACATACCCCAAGACGGAGATTACATATGCCACGTGGCCGACCCCGGAAACTCCCATCCCTCTCTGAGCTCAGGGGAATGCTGGCCGAAGGCCGGCGCCATCGCGCCCGGCTGCTGAAGGAGCGGAAGAAGGTGCAGGGCCGTCTTACTGCAATTGATCGTGAAATTGCCATGCTCAACGGCTCCGGCGGCGGAGGCGCTGCCCGCGGGGGCGGCGGGCGCCGCAAGCGTAACGAAAAGCCCCTGCGCGACGTCATCGAAGGCGTGCTTCGCAAGGCGGGCAAGCCGATGAAGGTCGGCGAGATCGTCGCCGCCGTCGAGAGGACGGGCTATCAAAGCGGCAGCGCCAATTTCCGCGGGATTGTGAATCAGACGCTGATCAAGGAGAAGCGATTCACATCTCCGGCACGCGCCACATACACCGTGAAGTGACGATCGCCCCGCCGACCGCCTCCCGCGGTTCCAGGCAGGCAGCGCGCTATGATCGGCCGCCTTGGTGCGCCACTACCCGGATCGCCGGACGTTTCTGAGCCGTTTTGGCAGCGGCAGCCTCATGCGCGTGCCCGTCTGGCGGAAGCTGCTTGCCGACAGGCTCACTCCCGTCTCCGCATTCCACCTGCTCTCCGGCGAGGCGCCGGATGCGTTTCTGCTGGAAAGCGTGGTCGGGGGCGAGCGGGTCGGGCGATACAGCTTTCTCGGCGCCGACGCCTCTGTCGTCTACGAGGCCCAGGGCGGACGGGTCACTCTCCGGCGCGCAGGCAAGAGCGGCGAAGGCCAAACCGCCGATCCCCTGGGGGACCTGCGCGATCTGCTTTCCGGCTACGCCTACCAGCGCGACCCGGACCTGCCCGGCTTCACAGGCGGGCTTGTCGGCTACGCCGGCTACGACCTGGTGCGCTACTACGAACCGGCGAAGCTCGGCGGCCTCGCCGGCGGACCTCCGGATGATCGCGCCCTGCCGGATGCGGTTTTCGGCCTTCACGAGTCAGTCGTCATCTTTGATCACGTGGACAAGACCCTGCGCGTGGTGGCCCATGCCCAGTGGGACAGATCCGACGAAGCCGCGGGCGCATACGAGGCGGCCTGCCGCCGGGTCGATGGGCTGATCGAGCGACTTTCGCGCCCCGTGACACTGGCAGACGGCGAGATCGATGTCGGCGTGCCCGTGTCGCTGCCGTTCTCGAGCAACCTCGGCCGCCGGGAATACGAGTCGGCGGTGTCGCGCGGGATCGAGTACATCCGCGCGGGCGACATCTTCCAGTTCGTGCCGTCGCTGCGGCTGCGCGTGGAATCAGACGCATCGCCGCTGGATGTCTATCGGGCGCTGCGGGTGATCAACCCTTCGCCATTCATGGTCTACCTGCGTAC
>JBGTBZ010000372.1:0-3974 GCA_041749155.1 Phycisphaerae bacterium | reverse complement strand
CGGCCTGCCCAGCGGCTGGGGCGCAAGGTCAAGTCGCCTTTCGTGTGATTCGGCAGCAGCCCAGGGCGTGCCGCGGGCCATATAGTTCGGCCCCCGAACCTTCCCACGCTTACCTGGAGGACCTGCCGCGATGCCCCTGATGACGACCAAGCCCATGTTCGACCTGGCCTACGACGGCGGATTCGCGGTTGGCGCGTTCAACGTCAACAACATGGAGCTCGCACAGGCCATCCTCGACGCCTGCGCCAAGGAGAAGTCCCCCCTCATACTCCAGATCAGCAAGGGCGCGCGCAAGTACGCCAACATCCGCTACCTCAAGGCGATCATCGACGCTGGCGTCGCCGAGTATCCCGACCTCCCCATCGCCATCCACTGCGACCACGGCGATACGCTCGAGCTCATTCAGCAGTGCATCAACGACGGCTACACGAGCGTCATGATCGACGGCAGCCACCACGAGTTCGATCACAACGTGAAGCTCACCGCCGACGCTGTGAAGATGGCGCATGCGGCGGGCGTCGTCGTCGAGGCGGAGCTGGGGATGCTCGGCGGGATCGAGGAGGATGTCGTCGGCCTGGACGCCCACGAGTACGAGAAGAACGTCGAGAAGTATCTCACTGATCCGGTGCAGGCGAAGGAGTTTTACGAGCGGACGCGGTGCGACTCGCTGGCCGTCGCGATCGGCACTTCGCACGGTGCGTTCAAGTTCAAGCACGAGGCCAAGCTCGCCTTCGACCGCATCGAGCAGATCATGAAGACGTGCCCGGGCCTGCCGCTGGTCATGCACGGCAGCAGCAGCGTGCCGCAGGAGTTCATCGACCTCGTGAACAAGTACGGCGGCGCCATGCCCAACGCCAAGGGCGTGCCGGAGGACCAGATCGCGATGGCCGTGCAGAAGTACGGCGTCTGCAAGGTGAACATCGACACGGACCTGCGCCTGGCGATGACCGCCAAGATCCGCGAGGTGTTCGCGACGAAGGCCGCGGAGTTCGACCCGCGCAACTACCTTGGCCCAGCGCGCGAGGCGATCACGGCGATGGTCCAGCGCAAGCTGCACATGCTCAACAGCGCCGGCAAGGCCGACGCCGTGAACAAGCACTGGGAAAAGCTTGGCAAGCCCCTGCCCACCTACTACACGAAGAAGCCGGCGGCTTGAACACGATCCCCGGGGTCGGAGGGAGGCGGTTTGGCCCAGGAAGCCCCAATCGCGTGCTCGGAAGTCTGGGGCGGCAATCGCGTCGCCCAGATGGCGCTCAACCTGCCGGGAATTACGGGATGGATCGCAGCGCGGCCGCACGCCGGGTCGGTCGCGGGCGGGGATTTGCATTACATCAGCTCCTGCGGGACGGGACGCATCACGCGTGTACTGCTGGCGGACGTCGCGGGCCATGGCGACGCGGTCGCCCCGCTGGCGGAGCGCCTGCGCCGGCTGATGCAGCGCTACATGAACCACATAGACCCTCGCAAGCTGGCGGAGGCGCTGAACCAGGACCTGTCGCGCATCGGCGAGTCGGGGCAGTTCGTCACCGCCGTTGTCATGACCTATTTCGCGCCCAGCGGCCGCCTTACGGTGTGCAACGCCGGTCATCCCAAGCCCGCGATCTACCGCGCCGCGGCGCGCCGGTGGTCGTTGCTGGATCAGCCGGACACGCGCGGCGAGGTGCAGGTGAGCAACCTGCCGCTGGGCGTACTGGAGGAGTCAGGGTATGTCGGGCGCGAGCTGGTGCTGGATCCCGGCGACCGCGTGCTGCTGTACAGCGATTGCCTGATTGAGTCGCGCAGGCCGGATGGCGTGCAGCTCCAGCACGAGGGCCTGCTGGATGTGCTGAACGGGCTGGAGGCCGGCGACCGGGAGGAGTCGATGCTGGAGGCCCTGCTCGCCGCCATCGACGCGCGCGGGCATGCGCTGGACGACGACATGACGGCGGTGGTTCTGCGCTGCACGGAGCGTTCCGCCGGCGCCCCTCCGGCCCGCCTGGCGGCTGGGATGGCCCGGTCGTTCCTGAAGCTCTGGACGCGGGATGGCCCGTGGCCGGAGTGGTCGAAGGCGAACATTCTCGGCCCCTGGATCCGGCGTTACCAGAGGCGGTGACCATGAGCCAGCCGCAGGGGCGTCTTCCGGGCCGCCGGGCGTGCAGGCTAGGGGGACAAGGTCCCAAAGCGGCCTGGAGGCCCCGGCATCGCCTTCGGGCCGCTCGCCCCTGTCCGAGAACGTGCCGAACTGCCGCATACCCCGTCTCCGCGAGGGCGGATAAACTTCATCGCCATGGAACTCGTCGCCACGATGCTTCTTGCCGCCTTCGCCGGCGGTGTTTTCCAGGACGCAGCCGACCCCGCCGGCCACGATGAAGAGGTCCTGCTTGCCGGCGTCCGACAACTCACGACCGGCGAGCAGTTCTCCGCCGCGGGAGAGGCGTACTTCTCGCCCGACGGCAAGTGGGTGATCTTCCAGGCCACGCCGCACGGCCAGGAGCATTATCAGATGTACCTCGCGGCCCTCGGCCAGGATCAGAAGCTCGGTGAGCCCGTGCTCATCAGCCGCCAGCCCAGCCGCAACACTTGCGGGTTCTTCTCGCCGGACGGGCGGACGATCATCTTCTCCAGCACCGCCGGCAAGGAGGAGCCCGACGAGCCCGCCGCCGGCTACCAGCGCGAAGGGCGCGACTACCGCTGGAGCTTCCCGCGCGGCATGGAGATCTGGCTTTGGCCCAATTGGCAGCACGGCTTCATCGACGGCAGGCCCCAGCGCCAGGCCCACGGGCCGGACATGGCGGACCTCGCCCCCGAGCTGGCCCGCCGCACCCTGACGAACAACGACGCCTACGACGCCGAGGCCTCCTTCAGCCCCGACGGCCGCCATCTCGTCTTCGCCAGCAATGAGAGCGGCGACATGGAGATCTTCGTCGCCGCGCTCAATGCCGACCGCACCGGCTTCGAGAAGCTCGTGCAGATCACCGATGTCCCCGGCTACGACGGCGGGCCCTTCTTCTCGCCGGACGGAAGGAAGCTGGTCTACCGCTCCGACCGCAAGGGCAACGACCTGCTCCAGGTCTTCGTGCGCGAGCTTGCGTTCGACGCCGACGGCAACATCACCGGCGGCGGGAGCGAGACGCAGGTGACTAATGACAGCCATGTCAACTGGGGCCCGTTCTGGCACCCGTCGGGCGAGTGGCTGATCTACGCTACGAGCAGGCACGGGCACCAGAACTACGAGCTTTATCTCATCAAGCCGGACGGATCGAATGCGACGCGCGTGACGTTCGCCGAGGGCTTCGACGGCCTGCCGGTCTTCAGCGCTGACGGCAGATACCTCATGTGGACCAGCAAGCGCGGCGGCGACGGCAGCCAGCTCTTTTTGGCCCGCTTTCGCCTGCCGCAAGCCGCCGGTGAACGCGAATGAGCGTCAAGATCGGGGAACAGAGCGTGTACCAGCAGGTGGGCGAGGCGGGCTTCACGGAACTCGTCTCGCGGTTCTACCAGAAGGTGCGCGTCGATGAGGTTGTCGGGGCGATGTATCCGCCGGACGATTGGGCGGGCTCCGAGCGCCGGCTGCGGCTCTTTCTGATCCAGCGCTTCGGCGGGCCGCAGGCCTATAGCGACGAGCGCGGCCATCCTCAGCTCCGCGGGCGACACCTGGGCTTCCCCATCACCCCGCACGCTGCCGAGCGGTGGCTGACGCTGATGAACCAGGCGATGACCGAATCCCTGGCCGCCGGCGCCCTGACCCGCGAGGCCGCGGAGGTGCTCTGGCCGTTCTTTGTAGATGGCGCGGCTTTCATGGTCAACCGGCCGGCCTGAACGCGCTTCACCGCAAAAAGTGAGGCTGGCGGTGCGATCTCGCGTTGCAACCGCCGCGAATGACGCAATGATGCGGGCATGAACCTGCCCGCGCTGCTCGTCCTTGCGCTCTTGATCTCCATCGCAGCCCTGCCCGCCGCGGCGGCACCGCAGGCGCAGCCCCAGGCGGGCATGGT
>JBGTBZ010000371.1:0-7578 GCA_041749155.1 Phycisphaerae bacterium | reverse complement strand
ACGGCGGGATCCGTGAGGGCGGAGCCGCCGAACGCCCCCAGATCGACCTTGACGACCTTGTGCTCCGCCGACCCCATTTGCGCCGCCACCCGGTCGGCGGCGGTGAGCTCGTGGCGGTGCCGCTGGCCGTAATCGACGCTCAGGCAGTGGCAGGCCAGCCCCTCCCGGCGGCCGGCGACGGCCAGGGCCGTGGCGGAGTCGAGCCCGCCCGAGAGCAGGACGACGGCGGATTGCGGATTGAGGGCGGGCCCGACCATTGGCTGCGATTATGCCCGGCGGGACGTGACAAGTCTTTGCCACACAATTGGATGGAGTTGCGGCGATTGTGGCGAAGCGGGTTAGTTTGGGTATCTTTGCCGGCCGCATGAGCCAGCACCCCGTCGACGCCGATTTCCACCCCGAGGGCCCCGCCGCAGTCAATGTGCGGCTGGGGATCATGATGTTTTTGGAATTCTTTGTCTGGGGGGCGTGGTACGTCACGACCGGGCCCTACATGGTGGCGGCGGGGATGGACAACCAGATCGGCAACGCTTACTCGGTGGGGCCGATCGCCGCCATCATCTCGCCGTTCTTCCTGGGGCTGATCGCTGACCGGTTTTTCTCGTCGGAGCGGGTGCTGGGCGTGATGCACCTGATCGCCGGCGCCGCCATGTTCATCGTGCCCGAGACGGCGGGCTGGATGTTCATCGGCGTGCTCCTGCTGCACATGCTCTGCTTCATGCCGACGCTGGGGCTGACGAACACGGTGGCCTTCCACCACATTGTCAATGCCCAGAAGGCCTTCCCGATCATCCGCGTTTTCGGCACCATCGGCTGGATCGCGGCAGGCTGGACGATCAGCTTCCTGGGGTTTGACCAGTCGCCAAACCAGTATTACGTGGCGGGCGGCGCCGCGATTGCACTGGGTCTGTACAGCTTCAGCCTGCCGCATACCCCCCCGCCGCTTAAGAACGAGCAGGTGACGATCGGGTCGGTGCTGGGGCTGGACGCCCTGCAGCTTTTCCGCAGCCCCAGCTACGCGGTGTTCATCGGGGCATCGCTGCTGATCTGCATCCCGCTGGCGCTCTACTACTCGTTCGCGGCGACGTTTGCTGCCACCTCGGGTGCTTTCGGGACGGGCGACAACGTCAATGTCGGCTTCTACATGAGCTTCGGGCAGATCTCCGAGGTCGTGTTCATGGTGGCCATGCCGCTGTTCTTCGCGCGCCTGGGCGTGAAATGGATGCTGGCGGTGGGGATGGCGGCGTGGGTGTTGCGTTACGGGTTGTTTGCGGGGGCGGCGGAGTCGTCGACGAGCGTGGCGTACCTGCTGATTCTGGGCGGCATCCTGCTGCACGGCATCTGCTACGACTTCTTCTTTGTGACGGGGCAGATCTACACGGACGAGCAGAGCGGCCCCAAGATCCGCGGGCAGGCGCAGGGGCTGCTGGTACTGGTCACGCAGGGCGTGGGCATGCTGATCGGCGCCCAGCTCGGCCAACGGCTGTTCAACCGCACCGTGACGGCGGGCGAGGGGTGGACGACCTTCTGGATCTACCCCACGGTGATGGCGGGAATCGTGATGTTCCTGTTCATCCTGTTCTTCCGGCAGCGCAAGCCTGGGGAGCCGGGCGTGCCGGATCGCGGATTCGAGCCCATTCCTACGGCGGACATCGCCCGCGGGCCCCACGAGGCGGGGCTTCCGCCGGTGGATCCCGAGCGGCGGTGAGCGCCGGCGTGTCGTATAATCGCGGGAGATGATCGCTAAGCCCGACACCATCATCGAAGGGACCTGGGAGGAAGTCTCCCGCCGCTCGGCTGAGCTGGCCGGGAAGCGCGTACGAGTGGTAGTGCTGGAGGAGCAATCAGACTGTGAGCAGGCCGCGCTTCGCAAGAAGGCCGATGCGTGGCTTAGGGATGTCGCGAAGCTGAAACGGGTGCCCCCTGACCGCCCGCCGACAGCGCTCGAAGAGATCCTCATCGAGAAGATGCGCAAACAGGGCTTGAAGTTCGAGTGAGGCGTTGATGCTGCTGGACACCGGCGCTATGCTCACGCTCATCGATCCGGGTCAGCCCGATTTCGACCGTTGTAGTGCTGTCTTTGATCGCGCACGGCTCCCATTGATCACCACGTGGCCCTGCCTCGCGGAGGCGATGCACCTGGCTTGGCGCGACGGTCGCTTCCCTTTCCAGGAAGCGATTTGGCGGATGCGCACAGACGGCTTTCTTCGCTTGCATAATTCATCTAATGCTGAGGCGGATCGAATGGCCGACCTCATGGCCCAGTACCGCAACGTCCCCATGGACCTTGCTGACGCCTCCCTCATCGCCGCCGCGGAGGCGACGGGCCAAAACACGCTCTTCACGCTGGATAGCGACTTCCGCATCTACCGCCTTCCGGACGGCTCGGCGCTGAAGCTGCTGCCGGAATGAGCCCGCGGTAGACTCCCGCCATGCCCGATCTGCCCCTCCCATCCCGCCGTTCGGTGATCGCAGGTTCCATGCTCGCCGCCACGGGGGCGGCGCAGGCGGCGGTGTTAGCGGGCCAGCCGCAGGAGGGTCGCGTGACGACTCCGCCGACGCCTGAAGGCGACCGCCGCATCTTCAAGTCCCTCAAGCTCGGCATGTTCAGCGAGTACATCCCGATCCTCGAGAAGTTCAAGCTCCTGAAGGACGCCGGCTTCCACGGCGTCGAGCTCGACGCCCCGGGCGGGCAGGACAAGGCTGCCTGCCTCGCCGCCGCCGATGCCACGGGCCTCGTCATCGACGGCGTCGTGAACGACAAGCACTGGCAGATCCGCATGTCCTCGCCCGACGAGGCCACGCGCGACGAGGCGGTGAACCACATGCTCGAAGCCATCCGCCAGTGCTGGCTCGTCCGCGGCAAGACCGTGCTGCTCGTGCCGGGGCATGGGCAGGATGGCACGCCCGAGGAGATCGCCAACCGCGCTGAGGCCTGCATCCGCCGATGCCTGCCGCTGGCGGGGCTGCTGGGGATCACGATCGCCATCGAGAACGTGTGGAACCACATGTTCTATGACCACGACGGCCCCGCCGACCAGTCCGCCGAGGCGCTGGCGGCGTTCATCGACCGCTTCGACAGCCCGCTGGTGGGCGTGCAGTTCGACATCGGCAATCACCAGAAGTACGGTCCGCCGGCGGCGTGGATCCGCACGCTGGGCCGGCGGATCGTCAAGTTAGATGTGAAGGACTGGAGCGTCGAAAAGGGCTTCTGCGAGATCGGCGAGGGGGACGTGGACTGGCCCGCCGTCCGCGATGCCCTGGCCGAGATCGGCTTCATCGGCTGGGCGGCGGCGGAGGTCGGCGGGGGCGACCGGGAGCGGATGAAGGCGATTTCGCGGCAGATGGACCAGGTTCTCCGGCAGTAGCACAGGCTTTCAGCCTCAATCAGCCCTCGACTCTAAGCCTTGGTGGGCAGAGGCTTGAGGCTTCTGCTACGCCCACGGGCACCGGCTTGCCCCGCCGCACCGTTTTGGGGTTACAATGACCCCAACCATGCCCAACCCCTCCCCCTCCCGCCGTCATTTCATCCTTTCATCCGCCGCGGGGGCTGCCGCCCTGGCGACGGGGCTCAAGAGCGTCTCCGCCTCGGCCTATGTGCAGGGCTCCGACGAGATTCGCGTCGGCCTGGTCGGCTGCGGCGGACGGGGCACCGGCGCCGCCAGCGACGCAGTGAAGGCGGCGGAGGGCGTGAAGATCGTCGCCATGGGCGACCTGTTCCCCGCACACCTCAAGACCTCGCGTGACGTCCTGGCCAAGCTCGGCACCGACAAGTACACCGCCGCCGACAAGGACTGCTTCGTCGGCTTCGACGCCTACAAGCACGTCATCCATCATCCGGGCGTGAACTACGTCATCCTCACAGCCCCCCCCGGCTTCCGCCCGCAGCACTTCCGCGAGGCCATCGAGGCTGACAAGGACGTCTTCTTCGAGAAGCCCGTCGCCGTCGATCCCTGGGGGGTCCGCCACATCATCGAGACCGGCAAGATGGCGGATGCGAAGAAGAAGTGCGTCGTCACCGGCACGATCTACCGCCGGGCCGACAACTTCACCGAGGCGGTGGAGTGGATCCGCTCCGGCAAGATCGGCAAGCCGACCGGCGGGTTCGCCTACTACATGGCGGGGCCGCAGTGGGTGAAGCTGCCCGAGGACGAGAACGCCAGCGAGATGGAGAAGCAGTGCCTGAACTGGCCGAGCCACCCGTGGCTGGCGGGCGATCACATCGTCGAGCAGAGCGTGCACAACATCGACATCCTGCACTGGATCTTCGGGCCCCCGAAGAGCGCCTACGCCATCGGCGGAAAGATGGCCCTTGTGGACACCGAGATCTGGGGTCCCAGCTACGACCACTTCAGCGTGGAATATGTCTTTGAGCCGGACGTGCGCGTGCAGTTCACCAGCCGCAAGATCGAGAACACCGACAACCGCGTCGCGAACCGCTACATCTGCGAGGGCGGCGTGATCGATGCCAACCCCGGCAGCCTGGAGGTCCGCGATCATGCCGGCAAGGTGCTGTACAAGATGCAGGCCAAGGACGCCTTCCCATACGTCGGGGAGCACCGCGACCTGATCGCCGCCATCCGCTCCGGCAATCACATCAACGAGACGCAGCAGATCGCCGAGAGCACCCTCATGGCGATCATGGGCCGCGAGAGCGCCTACTCCGGCCGCAAGGTGGACTGGGAGTGGGCGATGAACCAGAGCCAGCAGAACCTGGGTCCGTCGTACTACGGCAGCAACGGCACCGCGGCGGAGCTGAGCTTTGATACGCCCGCGCCCCAGATGCCCGTGCCGGTGCCGGGGGAGTACAAGTTGGCGTGAGCGAGGTGCGTCAAGTCACGCCGCCGCCGGCAGGGCCTTGACCTCGATCTCCGGCAACGAGCCGCGACCGTGAGGGAGCGGTCCGGATTCTGGCAGCGCCCGGGCGAGGTCGTATTTGCCCTGGGGGAGCAGGAGGTCGGGCTGGCTTTCGACCGCTTCGAGCCAGCGGTCGCGCAGCTCGCGGGCGGCGGTGATGAGCTTGGGGTCGGCCTTGCGCTTCTGGCGGCGCGGCTTGGGCTCTTCAACGCCTTTCCCGCCTGCGGGAGAAGTGACGCGGTCGTCTGCGATCGTGGCGGTGAGGGTCGGCTCGGGCGCGGGAGTCGGCATCGCCGGCGGTGGGCCGAACACGATGTACGGGCGCTTGCGCGGATTCGGCGTGGGCGCCCGCGGAGAGGCGACCATGCCCGGCACGAGCGTCTGCTTCGCCTTCGCGCCGTGGTGCCGTTGTGACTTGCTGCCCTCATCCGGCAGCGTCTTCGTCGCCTCCGGCGTGAGCACCGGCATCGGATCGCTCCAATGAAGCTGCGGCGGGATCGGCAGGACCAGGCGATCTTCGCGGATCGAACCGGAATCCGTCTTGGCGGGGAACCACCAGGGCGTGGTCGTGTCGCCGGGACGAATGCGCTTCTGCCAGAAGATGTGGACGCGCGGCATGCCGCGCTTGCCCTTCTTCTCGCTGCCCGCGCGGAAGGCGAGCGGCACGAACCCGAGGGACTCCCAGAAGCGGTTGGCCTCGATATCCTGCGCGCACCAGCAGCAGAAGAGGCGGCATCCGTACGCAGCGCGATCGAACATCGCCTTCACGAGCATCGCGCCGATCAAACCGCGGCGCTGCCCATCCGCGACGCAAAGCTGGTAGATGATGCCGCAGTCGTCGCGCTTGAAGTAGCGATCCGTTCCGATCACGTACCCCACCGCCACACCGTTGTGCTCCGCCACCAGCACATGCCCGCTTGCGAGCTTCGATTGAAGCTGCGCCCGCGGCATATACCCAAGCTGCTTGCAGAACGCCGTCTGGAGGGCGTCGATAAAATCGAAATCATCCAGCGTCGCGGGGCGCACCTGCACATCAACGCGCGGCGCGGGAAGCGGCACGCCCTGCGTGGCCCGGGCTTCCAGCCCGTTCCGGTCCGAAGCTGAAAGGGTCATGGACATAACACTCCTCGCGACAGGGCGCACTGATCTGTACACTTTTGCTTCGACCCAGAACGGGCTGGAAGCCCGGGCCACGGCGGATCACGCAATGTCTCCGCTGAACGGCGGAAGCATCGGGCCTTCGGCGAACTCCCAGGTGGCGGGGTTCGGCACGCTCCAGGTCGTCGCGCCACTCACATCGACCGCGAACGCGAACGTCGCCGTCTGCTGCGGGAACGTGTAGATGGCATCGTCGGGCAGATGCCGCACCGCGCCGATCATCACCGCCAGCCCATCCTGCGCCTCGGCGATCGCCAGCAAGGTCCCGACGAAGGTAACCACGATCTCGTTGTTCGCCGCGCCATGCGCCACCGAAACAATCCCCCGCGGCGTCTGCGGCTCGACATAAGGCGCCGGGCGGCGCTTGCGGTGGCGGGGCGGCTTGACGGGGATGAAGGGGGTTTGTTCGATCATGGGCGGACGGATGAGGGTGAGAGACCTGGTGGAAATCCGAATGACGAAGCCAGAAATCCGAATCAATGTCCAAGCCCAAATGACCAAGGCGCACACACTTCGTCATTGGGACTTGGTCATTGATTCGTCATTCTGGTTTGCTCATTCGGCATTCCGCGTACCCCGCACGCGGCTATGCCGCCAGCTTCGGGGCCGACTGCGTGATCGACGCCGTCTGCTGTCCGCCGGCGTTGGTGCCGAACTTCACGAGGAAGTTGCCCCACATGCCGACCGCCGTCGAGCGCACGCCCTGGATGGCGTACGTCACCTCGGTCGCCCCGGCGGGCAGGCTGTTGTCGATGTACTTCTTTCCGCCGACGTCGGCCAGGTACGTCTGCTCACCGCCGGCGATCGTGCGGAAGATGCGATAAATGGTCCCTTGCGAACCGGTCGGATTATCGGCTTTCCACGTGATGGTCAGCGCGCCGTTGCCGTCGAGCGACACCTTGAAGCCAGTTGGCTGGCCGGGAGCCGGCATGGGGCCGGGCGGCGTCGGGATCGGCAGGCCGGCAAGCGTGTAGATGCCGTCGCCCTCGACCTTGGCGGTGTTGCGGATCATGCCGATGATCGACCCGCCGACCTGCGCCATCTCGCGGACGGCGATGTCGCAGTCGCCCAGCGCCGTCAGCCAGGCAGCCTTCGCCGACTGCTGCGCATCGAATGCAGCGCGGGCGGCGGTGGCCTTGGTCTGAAGGTCGCTCGCGAGTGCCGCGGGCACGTTGAGGGCCTCGTGATTGCTCACCCAGATGGGTGCCTTGCCCTGAAAGTATGAAATCTTCGCGTTCTTACCGTTTGGTGCTGACATTTGTGTCTCCTGGTGGAGGTGTCCCTCCTCGAACCCGCCGGACCGCTCGGCCCTGGTCGCGGTGCATTCTCTTTCCAACCATGCCATCGGCGACACCGGGAGGCGGATTAACTTCGCCCATGGATTTTGCGCGTCCGAGAAGATGCGCGCGCCTCCGCCTCGAAGCGCAGGGCGCCGGCGCAGCGCCGCGGCCGGTAAAGGCGCGGTTTGCGAGCCCGAACACGCCTCGCGCGGCCTGAACGACGCAGGCGAGGCGGTCGATCGCGGCGCGATGGGGGTGCTTCGCGGCGCGATGGGGGTGCTTC
>JBGTBZ010000370.1:0-4344 GCA_041749155.1 Phycisphaerae bacterium | reverse complement strand
TCGAGCACGGCATTCCGCTTCTGTGCCAGCTCCGCCTCCTGCGTGAACGTATCCAGCTTCAGGATCGGGTCACCCTGCTTCAGCGTGTCGCCCACCTCGACAAAAACCTCGTCGATCTTGCCGGCAAAGGGCGCATCGATGATCCGCCGCTCCACCGGCACGAATGCGAACGGCGCCGATACGCGGTACATCGGCGTGTAAAGGCACAAGAACAGGATCAGCCCGATCGCGGACGCGATCAGCACCTTCGCCAGGGTGTGCTGGCGCAGCCCGAAGATCATCTTCGTCGTGTTCTTCGTGCTGATCCCGGCTTTGGTGATCAGGTAGCGGTCGTTGTCGTAACGATCGCAAAGCTGCGGCGCCAGCAGCTCCGCCGCCACCGCAAGGGCCGTGGCCTCCTGCGGGCTGCTGGGCTTCTCCGGCGGGAACTCCAGCGTCAGCACGCCCACGATCTTGTCGCGCCGGCGCAGCGGCAGGCTGGCCACGCGGTTGTTGCCTTCCATCTGCGAGAGCGTCATCGCGTCGCGCGTCACGTTGTCGGTCGAGGCGCCCGCAGGGTCGAACTGCGTGAACTCGTCCTGGTCCAGGCACTCCTCCATCACCTTCACGAGCTGGACGGAAAGCTCCTGCTTCTTGTCGAACTCCTCCGTGTGGCTGATCGCCTCCAGCTTCACGTGCCGCCCCTTCACCCAGCCGATCGCCACCCGGGCAGCCCCGAAGCGCGTCGCCAGCTCGTTGCAGAGCCCCACCGCCGACGCATGGAAGTTTTCTGCCGTCGCAACCGTGCTGGCGAACTGGAAAACGTCCTGGTGCGTCTTGGCAACTTGCCGCGCCTGCTCGTTCTGGCGCTTCAGCAGGAAGAAGTCGAAGTAGCCGGCCACAAGCTGCATCGTGTTGAGCCGCTGCAGGGCCCGTCCCTCGTCCTGGCATCGCGTGATGACCGCGGTCGCGGCCACGACACGGTTCTCGTTGCGCAGGAGCGTGACCAGGCAGAACTGCGGATCGACCTCGTTTGAGCCCTCTCCGATGCGCAGGGCCCCGTCCTTGTCCTCGAGGATGCACTTGGTGACGATCTCGCGAAACGCCATGATCGCCTGGCGCTTGATCGTTTCCTCCGAGTTGTCCGGGCGCACGTGGGCGACGGTGCGCAGCTCCGGCTTGCCGTCGCCGGTCTGGCCCTCGATGAGGAAGGCGGCGGCCTCGGTGCCGGCGACCACGACCGCCTGGGTCGTGATCAGGTCGTGCATGAACTCGGGCAGGTTCCCGTCGTTGGCGACGAGCCGCTGGACGAGACGGGCGCGCGTGATGCGGGTTTCCTGCTTGCGCTGCTCATCCTGCTTGCGCTGCTGCTCTTCAGGTTGAGGGGCGTGCGGCTGAGCGACGAATGCCATATGGGCCTCGGGAAAAGTGAGAAACGCAACGACAGCCAGTGAGAATTGGGCCGAAGCGGCGTCCGCTGCCTGGCAAGGACCGGCCAAGTCCCGGGGGATCAGTTCAGACGACCCGGCCCCGGCTCAGGTTCGCTGCGAAATCGGCCCTCCAGTGTAGCAATCAGGTGGCCCGATTCCGCCTCAATCGGGGCTCCCGGGGCCGTTTTCAGCCCGTGCCTGCGGCTGCCCGGAGGGCATCTGGACCTGCATCGGCAGCCCCGCGGGCCGTTTATCGGGGTTCGGCAGTTCAGCACGGAAGCTCAAGCGAGCCGGTTCGCCGAACGGATCACCCACCGGGTCGACGAAAACGATCGTGGCGTCCTGCCATTCATCGGCGCCGACGTACCTTACCTTTATCGGATCGCCCACCCGCAGGCCCATCACCTGGGCCGCGGGCGCGTTGGCCACCTCGACGTACAGCGGGTCGATCTTGACCACCTGCAGGGCCGGCGTCTGGGGCCCGGAAACCTCCCCCGGGGTCGAATCGATCTTCCGAACCACCCCGCTTTCCGGGCTCTTGATGGACCGCTGCTCGATTCGCGCCCGCTGCTGATCGGCCCGGTGCTGGGCCACCTTCCCAGAACGCCTCTCCTCCAGAATCCGGGTCTCCTCCGCCTGTACCTGCAACTCCGCCCGCTTGACCTCCAGGGGCTGGGCCGTGTGACCCATGAACCGCAGCGCCTCCAACTCCACTTCCGCCAGCGCCAATTGCGTTTCCGCCAGCTTCACGCGGGCGCCCACGTCCGCCTCCGCCTCCAAGGCCGCCAGTGCCGCCATGTCGGCGGCGGCGTCCTGCTGGATGAGCATCTGGCCCGCCTCCACCTGGTCCCCCTCCTTGACGTGCAACTCGCTGATGACCCCAAGGTCCGCAAACGCCAGGTCCATCTCCTTGCTGGGCTTGGTCTGGCCCAGGATCACCCCGTCGTCCAGGTCCCGGAAACGCTGTGTCGTGGCCCCGTCCTGGGCCTCCCCGGCCGCCCCGCCCCCCACAAGCACCGCCACAACCGGCGCAAAAAGCAGGACCGCGCACCACCGGGGGCGGCGGCGACGCGACATTTGGGTCTTCTCGATGTCCTTCATGATGCAAAGTCCAGTTTGGGCGGTCGCTGAGAGACCGCCGGGTTCCGGCGGGGTTAGCCCTTATACCGAGCCCAGCAGCGGCGGCGAAGAGGCGGGGATTATAAGGCGAAGCGCCCGCCTCGTCCGCGGCTTATGCGTAGCCGAGGGCTTCCAGGTCGTCCTCGTCGAGGCCGAAATGATGGCCCAGCTCGTGCAGAAGCGTGATTCGGACCTGGTCGATCAGATCCTGGGAGTCTTCGCTTACGTCCTCTATGTCCTCCTTGAACAGGGTGATCACGTCTGGGAGGCGGGCATGATCCTCCAAGTGCCGCTCTGTCAGCGGCACGCCCTCGTACAGCCCCAGCAGCAACTCATCCGGCTCCATGTCCAGATCCCGCAGTTGCTTGCGCGAGGGCCGCGGGCGGATCTGCACGGGCACGTCCTTCTCGATGGTGGCGCGCCACCGATCGGGAAGTCGGGAAATCGCCTTCTCGACGAGCTGTGCAAACTCGACATCGCTCACCTCATGCGGCATGATGGTCCGATATCCTAAGCTTCCCGTGCTGGTGCTTAGCTGGAGGTTGCAGAGATGATGCGATTGGTCTTTCCATGGATGGCCTGCCTGCTGCTGGCCGGCGCCGGCGGCTGCTCCCTGCCCAGTTTGCTGATCACACCAGTCTCCAGCAGCCCGGTACTCGAGGAAACAGTCGTCGAAGACGGCACAAGGCGGCACAAGATCGCGCTCATCGAGGTCGAGGGAATCCTGCTCAACAGCCGCGCCGGCACCGGCGGGCTCCTGGGGGCCGAGGAAAACAAGGTCAGCCTGTTCAAGCAGCAACTGGATGCCGCCGCCGCCGACCGGCGCGTCAAGGCGGTCGTCCTGCGGATCAACTCGCCGGGCGGAAGCGTCGCCGCCAGCGACCTGATGTACGAGCTGGTCCTGGATTTCAAGCAGAAAACCGGCAAGCCGGTCATCGCCGCGTGCCAGGACGTCTGCGCCAGCGGCGGGTACTACATCGCCAGCGCCGCCGACGAGGTGCATGCCCTGCCGACGAGCGTTGTGGGGAGCATCGGCGTGATCTTTGAGACGATCGATCTCTCGGGCCTGATGGAAAAGATCGGCGTGCGGATGGCGCCTGTGCAAAGCGGCCCGTACAAGGACATGGGAAGCCCGTTCGACGGCCTTTCAGACGGCGAGCGCCAGATCATGCAGGGGATGGTGGACGAGTTCTATGCCCGTTTTGTCAACGTGATCCGCACGTCACGGGAGGTCCGTGACGAGGAAACCGCCTTTGACGGGCGCGTTTTCACCGGACAGCAGGCTTATGACCTGAATCTCGTCGATGAACTGTGCCAGCTTCCTGATACCCTCAGGCGGGCCAAAGCCCTGATCGGCGAGCGGGATGCCCGCGTCGTGATGTATCGCCGGCCTTATGGTTATCGCGGGAGCATTTATGCCCGTAGCGCTGAGCTGAGCCCCCGGGTCGAAGGCCCCGGAAGCGAGGCTTCAGCCTGGGTCGCCGGCCTGCCGATGGTGAACGAGATGATCCAGGCGATGCAGCCCGGGTTCTATTACCTCTGGATGCCCTGATCGAGGTGCTGAATGATCGCGCTGCGGTGCAGCAACTGCGGGCAGATGCAGGAGTTGGAGGACCCCTTCGCAGGGTGCGTCTGCCGCTGCCGCTTCTGCCGCGCGATCCAGACCGTGCCCGCCGACGCCCCGCGGATCCCCCTGGATCCTGGACAGCCCGTCCCGGACTGCCCACATCGGCCGGTCCTGCTGCATTGCCCCGACAAGCTGCGTCTCAAGCCTGCCGCGACGCCGGCCGATCCGCCGGCGACGGATCGCGCCCTC
>JBGTBZ010000369.1:0-4035 GCA_041749155.1 Phycisphaerae bacterium | reverse complement strand
TCGAGCGCGGGAACTTCCATCTCCGCGGGGGCCTCGGCGGCGACCTGGGGGGTGGCTTCCGCCATGTCCGCCGGTTCCTCGGTCACCCGGCTCGGCTTTACGCGCCGCGGCGCAGGCGGGGCTTCCGCGACCGCCGTGGCGACACCCCCCTCATCCTCGCGACCTTCATCGGTCGCTTCCGTGGCCGCCTTGCGACGAACACGCTTCTTGACCTCCGCCTGCACGGGAGCGGCGATCTCGACGGCGGTGCCGCCGGTGTCACCGGCCCCGGCAAACCACTCGCGGATCGTCATCGACAAGCCGACGCTCACCGTGCTCGAGGCAGCATACTTCTTGCCGTCGGCCGTGGTCATGTTCTCGGCCGACAGCTTGTCGGTGATTTCCTTGCTTTTGACGCCCAGCTCCTTAGCAAGCTGGCTTACGCGAATACCTTTTGCCAAAACGGGCTCCCGCGGTCTTTGCCGCTTGAAAACTTCGATCACACCGCCGGGCCTCGGCCCGGCACAAGCCGCATATGCAGTCCTGTTACTACGTCGACCCCTTCCTTGCGGGTCGCCCCCGTCCATTCCACGTCTACCGCTACGGCGGAGGGATTCGGCCCTCGGCCAGTGCCGCTTCCTCGCTCTGTTCCTCGACCTCAACCTTTCGGGCGGGGTCTTCCTCTCCCTCGCCGACATAAGTGCCATCCGGCAGGCGAATCGCCTGCTCCTCGGGGCTCAGTTCTTCTGAACTTCCCGACACATCCTCGGAATGCGTCACGATTTCCGGCGCAATTCCGTCCGTGGCCTCCGTGGGCCCGCGCATCGTGCCCTCGCCGAGATCCGCCGCCTCGCCCGAGACGCCCGGCAACTCCCCATCGCCCGCCACGGCATCCATGGAGAAGTCCGTCGGGGCGCCTGCCAGAAGGGCGTGGCGGGCGCTTTCCTTGGCCTGATGCTCGGCCTTCTTCTTGATCTCCTGCTCCTTGACGACCAGCTTTGCCTCTTCCGTGCACACATCGACCATGCGCTCAGCCAGCTCCTCGGTGATGCCCAGCTCGTCGATGAGCGGCTGCTCTCCAACCTCCTCAATGTCGCGAACGTCGATCAGGCCCAGCGCGATAATCTTGTCGACCAGATCCTGGTTCTCCGACACTTCAGGCACCTGTCGAAGCGTCTTCTCCAGTCGCTCGACGTTCTCCTGGAACTCCTGCGGCGTGAGAATGTCCACATCCCAGCCCGTCAGCCGGGCCGCCAGCCGCACGTTCTGGCCACGCTTGCCGATCGCCAGGCTCAACTGGTCTTCGTTTACCACCACCGTCGCCCGCCCAAGCTCAAAGCACAGGCTCACCTCCGCTACCTCCGCTGGCTTCAGCGCGTTGGCGATCAGGATCTGGCTCGACTCGTTCCAGCGGACGATGTCGATTTTCTCCCCGCCAAGCTCTTCCACGATGTTCTTGATTCGACTGCCGCGGACGCCGACGCAGGCCCCCACCGCGTCTACCTTCGCATCAATGCTGGAGACCGCCAGCTTCGTGCGGGCCCCCGGCTCGCGGGCCAGGGCCTTGATCTCGATCGTCCGCTCCCCCACTTCCGGCACTTCGCGCTCAAACAGCCGGCGGATCAGCTCGGGGTGGGAGCGCGACAGGATGATCTTCACCTGGCTGGGCGTATCGCGTACCTCGACGATGAGTGCCTGAATGCGCTCCCCCTCGTTGTGGTACTCGCCGGGAATCTGCTCGCTGCGCGGCATGATCCCCTCGACCCGGCCCAGGTTCACGATCATCGTCGGCCCCTCAAATCGGGCCACGGTTCCCGTCACGATCGTGCCGACGCGATCCTTGAACTCGTCATAAATACTGCCGCGCTCGTCCTGCCGCAGGAGCTGGATCATCACCTGCTTCACCGTCTGCGCCCCGATGCGCCCCATTGCCTCCAGCGGCAAATGCTCGCCGCTGCGGCAAATGCGGATCTCCCCCGCGTCGCGCGACACCTGCACCTGGAACTCCGAGGCATCCTCCACGTTGTACTGCCGGCGCAGGCCCGAGGCGATCGCCTGCTCGATATCGAGGAAGACGGCCTCTTTCTCAATGCCCTTGTCCTTGGCGATGTTGTCGACGATGCGAATCAGTTCAGCGTTCATTGGGATGTCCGGATTGTCTATTCAGTTGTTCTGGCTGTTGACCGTTATCAGTTGTCACACCAACGCAAAAGCCGCCCGACCCTCGGGCGGCCCACGTGGCTTTGGTGCCGGACGCGGCGGGGATGAACGCTCCCCGCGACGCCGGCCGAGATTTTCCCGGCAGGGGGTCAGGCGGGGCTGGGCCAGATGAACGCCCGGCAAAAGGCCGAGGTCCATGGCCGACCAGAGGATGTCGGTGGGCGCTGGCTCATTTCATGAGAGACATAAGGCGCTCCAACGACAGCCACGGCAGGCTCTGGTGCCACTTGGGCTGGCTCAGGTTCATCCCGGTCATCTCCGGGCCAAAACGCGCGGGCCAGTTCAAGGCGAACATTCGCCCCGAACCCGTGCAACATCGCGTCCAAGGACGCAAAATGCACATCTCCACACCAGCAGACGGCCTGCCGATGGGGCTGCCAACAGTAAAGCCCCCAGCTTCCCCGGTCAACAATTGCCCCCCGGGGAGGCCTTGCCGCTTCAGCGGCGAGGCTGCGTCTCCCCTCACGCCATCGCAACCTCCGCCAACGTGAGGTTTGCCCCGGCCTCCTCGGGCTCGAAAACGTGCGCCTGCTCCAAGTCAACCCCCAGTGACGCCATCTGCCCTGTCCGCAGCCCCGCCCGGGCAGAAACCCGGGCAACGACGTGCGGGTGATGCCGCGTGGACAGGTAGACGTCCATATCGCTCCCCAGCGGCTCAACCACGTTCAGCATCGCCTCCACCCGCTCGCTGGCCGCCGAACCGTTCAGCTCGAAATGCTCCGGCCGGATTCCCAGTACCACGTGCCGCCCCTCGTGTCCCCTTACGCGGCTTGTAAGTCCAGGCGGAAGCGATAGTTGAAAACCATCCCCGGGCAGGGCCAACTCGCCCACGTACATGATCGGGCCGTCGGTGCTCTCGCCCGCCGGGCCCTCGCCGTCCTCGTCGCCCCCAACGCGGCGGGCATTTTTCAGCGTTCCCTCCTCGAAAACCAGCCCTCCGCCCGCGCCGGGCTGCTCCCTGATCATCCCGTGGAAAAAGTTCATCGGCGGCATCCCGATGAACCCCGCCACGAACCGATTCACCGGCCGCTGGTAGGTCTCCAGGGGCGTGTCCGCCTGCTGGATGACGCCATCCTTCATGACCACGATCCGGTCCCCCAGCGTCATCGCCTCCTCCTGGTCATGCGTCACATAGATCGTGGTCGTCTTCAGGCGGTTGTGCAGCCGCTTCAGCTCCGCCCGCGTCGTGACACGCAGCTTGGCATCCAGGTTCGACAAAGGCTCATCAAACAGGAAACACGCCGGATCCCGCACGATCGCCCTCCCCACTGCCACGCGCTGCCGCTGCCCGCCGGAGAGCGCCTTGGGCTTGCGCTCCAGCAGGTGCTCGATATCCAGGATTTTCGCCGCTTCCCGCACCCGCCGGTCGATCTCCGCCCGCGGCACGCGCCGAAGCTTCAGGGCGAACGCCATGTTCTTGTACACGCTCATGTGCGGGTAGAGCGCGTAGTTCTGGAACACCATCGCGATGTCGCGGTCCTTCGGCGGAACGTTGTTCACCACCCGGTCGCCGATCGAGATCGACCCGGCGGTGATCTCCTCCAGCCCCGCGACCATGCGCAGGGTCGTGCTCTTGCCGCACCCCGAGGGGCCGACCAGCACCACGAATTCCGCATCCGCGATCTCCAGGCTGACGTCGTCAACCGCCTTGATCCCCCCGGGAAACGTCTTAGAGATGTTTGTAAGCGTCACACGGGCCATGCAGGGGCAAATGCTAACACTGCGGCCCTACGAGGCCAAACCGTGCAGGCAAGTCCCGAATCACGACGCCTGCAAGTGCGCCAGGGCCGCCTCCACCACCCGCCGCCGAGCCTCCCCGAGCGTCGCCTCGATCCG
>JBGTBZ010000368.1:0-6512 GCA_041749155.1 Phycisphaerae bacterium | reverse complement strand
GCGGGCTCCTCCATGGCGGTGTCGAGCTGCGCCAGCCACGCCGTCGCTTCGGCGTCGGAGGGCATGCGCCAGTCGCCGCGGGGGGAGAGGCTTACGGTGCCGACTTTCGGGGCATCCGGCACGCAGGAGCGCTTGAACTGGTTGGCGAAGAAGCGGGTGATGAAGGTGCGCAGGGCCTTAGTGATATCCGCGGGCGTGTGCGGCTCGCGGAAATCCGCGTGCTGCGCGAGATAAAGCATCTTCGCGGGCGAAAAGCCGTTGCGGATCATGTTGAACAGGAAAAAGTCGTGCAGCTCGTAGCGGCCCAGCGCTTCTTCGGTGTCCTGGGCGATGCCGCCCTCCGCCGACGGGGGAAGCAGCTCGGGACTGATCGTCGTTTCCGAAATGTCCAGCAGGGTGCGGCGGGCCTCGCCGTCGAACTCGTGCTCCGCCACCCAGCGCACGAGGAACTTCACCAGTGTCTTGGGGACGCTGAAGTTCGGGTTGTACATGCTCATGTGGTCGCCGTTGTAGGTGCTCCACCCCAGCGCCGCCTCGGACATGTCGCCGGTGCCGACGACGAAGCCGCGGCTCATGAGCAGGAACGTCCGCAGGCGGGCCTGCACGTTTTCGAAGACCAGGTCGTGGCGGTCATCGTCCGGCAAGGCCTCCAGCGCCGCCTGGAGCGACGCGACGTCCATCCCCGCGACCTCCAGGCCGAAAGGCTTGTGTCCCAGCTCACGGAACGCCTCGAGGCAGAGCGGGCGAATGTCGATCGTGTCGCTGGTAACGCCAAGGTGCTGCATGAGAGCTGCGGCGTTGGCGAGCGTGCGCTTCGTCGTGCCGAAGCCTGGCATGGTCAGGCCGTGCACACGCGAGCGCGCCCAGCCGTGGCGGTCGCAGGTCTTCACCGCCACCAGCAACGCCAGCGTGCTGTCAAGCCCGCCGGAGACGCCGATGTTGAGGGTCGCATCGCCCGGGAGGCGCCCGGCGCGCCTGGCGAGGCCGGCACACTGGATCGCGAAGATCTCGCGACAGCGGTCATCCAGTTGAGCCGTGTCGCGGGGGACGAAAGGGGTGCCGGAAACGGCCCTCCTCAACTTCGCCGGCTCGCGGCTCGCCAACTCGAACTCCAGCCAGCGGTATTTGCGCGGCAGCAGGCGCGCGGCGTCGTCGAAGCTGACCATCGTCCGCCGGTCGTGCTGGAGCTTTTCGATGTCCACGTCGGCGATGACGGCGGCGGTCTTGTCGCCGCTCATCAGCGCATCGGCCTGTTCGAGCAGTTGGCCGTTCTCCGCGATCAGGCAGTGTCCGCCGAAGACCAGGTCGGTCGTCGATTCGCCGGGGCCCGCGCCCGCGTAGGCGTAGGCCGCGATGCAACGGGCGCTTTGCGACTCGACGAGCCCCTGTCGGTACGGCCGCTTGCCGACCAGCTCGTTGCTCGCCGACAGGTTCAAAAGCACGTTCGCGCCCGCCAGCGCCTGCCACGAGCTGGGCGGAACCGGCACCCACAGGTCCTCGCAAATCTCGATCCCCACGCCGACGCGCCGGCCGGCGGAGTCGGTCGCGAAGAAGAGAAGGTCGATGCCGAAGGGGACGCTAAGTTCAGCGGTAAGATGCACGTACGCCGGCTCGATGCCGGTGGCCGCTGTGAAGCGGCGGGACTCGTAGAACTCGCCATAGGCGGCGAGATACTGCTTGGGCACGATTCCCAGGATGCTGCCGTCGGCGATGGCGGCGGCGCAGTTGTAGAGGCTGTTGCCCTCTGCCAGGGGCAGGCCGACGACGAGGAGCTGCTTCCGCCCCGCCGTCGCGTCAGCCAGCTTCAGAAGCTGTTCGCGCGCGCCGCGGAGCAAGGTGTCCTGTTGAAACAGGTCTTCGCAGGTGTAGGCGGTGATGCAAAGCTCGGGGAAAAGGACGATATCGGCGTCCTGGTGCTCCGCCAGGCGGGCGAGCATCTGGTCGGCGTTGGCGGCGGGGTCGGCGACGCGAACGACCGGCGAGACGGCGGCGATTCTGAGAAAGCCGTGTGGGTTCATGTGGCCAGGTGATTGTAGGACTTGCGCCCGTAGCAGCGACTACCAGTCGCTGTCCTCCATCATTCGACATGCAATTCAGAGGCAGTCGCTACGGGCGCGAACGGCGTCACTCCCCGTAAGGCACCCAGATGTTCTTGATCTGCGTGGCGTGGCGGAGGAACTCGCGGCCTTCGCCCTGCTGTGGATCGGTCCACTCACGCCGCTCGCCGTAGCTGCACCAGGTGCGCTTCATGTTGTGGGCTGAGAGCTTCTCGACGACGGCGGCGCCTTCGCGGGTGCCGAAGTGCCAAAGCCCGTCCACATCGTCATGCCCCGCCAGCACCTCCGCCAACTCGCCGGTGCGGCCGGTGACGATGTTGATGACGCCGGCGGGGACGTCGGAGGTGTCGAGCACCTGGTAAAGATCGGTGGCGGCCAGCGGGAACGCCTCCGACGGAACCGCGACGACGGTGTTGCCCAGGGCGATGGCGGGCGCGACGAGGGAGATGAACGCGAGCAGCGGCGATTCGGGCGGGCAGGCGATGCCGATGACGCCGATCGGCTCGGGCATGGCGATGGTGACGTTGCGGAACGGCGTGTGATGCACGGCGCCGTCGTGCTTGTCCGCCCAGGCAGCCCACGTGAAGAGGCGCTGGATCGAGAGCTCGACTTCCGTCCGCGCATCGTCCGGGGTAGCTGCGACGCTACCGCGTAGCAGGCCGCTGGACGCGCCAATGCGCTCGACAAACTCTTCACGCCGCGCTGCAAGATTCTCCGCGAGGTAATAGAGGATCTGCGCCCGCAGATGACCGGTTGAGCGCGACCACTCCCCCGCCGCCTTGTGCGCCGCCTCCACCGCGTTGCGGATGTCCTTGCGATTGCCCAGACCGACTTCGCCGACCCCCGAACCGTCCGCCGCAAGCACCGGCATCGAATAGCCCGAGTCCGGCCGCGCCTGCTTTCCGCCAATGTACAGCTTGGCGGTGCGGTCGATTTCCGGAAGATTGGGAGAGGGGGAGAGAGGGACAGGGGGAGATGCGGAGGATTCCGGAGTCTCGCGCGTTTGATCCTGTCGATCACCGCGTGGCGACGCGGGTACGATGGCGGCAGCTCTCGGGCTCTCCCCCTCTCCCCCACTCCCCATCTCCCACTCTTCTGAAACCTCCCATCGGGGCTTCACATACTCCCAAAGCCCCTCGCGCCCGCCCTCGCGGCCGAAGCCGCTCTCGCGGTATCCGCCAAAGCCCGACGCGGCGTCGAACAGGTTCGTGCTGTTGATCCAGACGGTGCCGGCCTTGACCTTCGGGGCGATGTCGAGGGCCAGATTGATGTTCTCCGTCCACACGCTCGCCGCCAGGCCGTAGGGCGTGTTGTTCGCGAGCTCCACCGCCTCCGCCGGCGTCCTGAAACTCATCAGCACGACCACTGGCCCGAAAATCTCCTCCTGCGCGACCGTGGCAGCGGGGGCAACATTCGTAAACAGCGACGGCGGATAGAAGCACCCTTCCTTCGGGCAGCTCCAGCTCGGCTGCCAGAGCGTGGCGCCTTCTTCGACGCCTTGCTTCACGAGCTTCTCGATCCGCTCGAGCTGCACGGGAGCCACGATTGCCCCGATGTCCGTCGCCTTGTCCAGTGGGTCGCCGACGCGCAGCTTCTCCATCCGCTCGCGCAGCTTCGCGATCAGCCGCTGCTCCACGCCCTCCTGCACCAGAATCCGGCTGCCGGCGCAGCAGACCTGCCCCTGGTTGAACCAGATCGCATCGACCACGCCCTCCACCACGCCGTCCAGGTCCGAATCCTCGAACACGATGAACGGCGACTTGCCGCCGAGCTCCAGCGAGAGCTTCTTGCCGCTGCCGGCGGTGGCGATGCGGATCTTGCGGCCCACCTCCGTGCTGCCGGTGAAGGCGATCTTGTCGATGCCATCGTGTTTCACGAGCAGCTCGCCGGTGCGGCCGTCGCCGGTGAGGATGTTCACCACGCCCGGCGGAAGGCCGACGTCGGCACATATTTCGGCAAACAGCAGCGATGTCAGCGGCGTGAACTCCGCGGGCTTGAGGATGACCGTGTTGCCCATGGCGATGGCGGGGGCGATCTTCCAGGCGAGCATGAGCAGGGGGAAGTTCCAAGGGATGATCTGCCCCACCACCCCGAGCGGCGCGCAGTCGCGCAGCTCCGGGTCGGTTGCCATGAGCTGTGCCCAGCCGGCGTGGTGATAGAAATGGCGGGCGACCAGAGGGATGTCGATGTCGCGCGACTCGCGGATCGGCTTGCCGTTGTCCAGCGACTCCAGCACGGCGAAGAGGCGCGAGTGCTTTTGGATGTGGCGGGCGATGGCATAGAGATAGCGGGCGCGGACGTGACCGGGGGTTTTGCTCCAGCTGTCAAGCGCCCGCCGGGCCGCGGCGACGGCGGCGTTGACGTCGGCGGATGAGCCCTGGGCGATCTGGGCCAGGGGCTGGTTGTTTGCGGGGTTGAAGGTCTGGAAGTGCGCCCCGTCGCTCGACGTTTTGTCTGTCGAGCCCGCGCGCGATGCTTGCGCGGGATCATCCGCCACCGGCTCCCGCCAGCCACCATCAATGAAATGCCCGAAGCGGCGGTTGTGGCGGTCGAGCCACCTGCGCGCCGGCGCATCGGTCTCCGGGGCTGGGCCGTAGTCGAGGGTTTCGAAGATGTCGGCGACGGTGGTCACTGACTTGATGAAGCCAACGGAAGTCGAAACTCCTGCCGGAGGAAATCCAAGGTCTCTCCGTGTCGCAGCTTGCAGACGACGTTCTGGTTTGCGAATACACCACGAAACGTCTTGGCATCGCTCGCGGGAACGGTGGCATCCCACTCGACTCCGATCACGTGCTCAGCCCGCTGCTGTTCGGAGGCGCCTTTAAGACGGGAAATCATATTCAGCGGCCGGCCATCCTCGAGCATGAAGTCATCTGCTGGAATTGCAATGCGAGTGACCTTGCCGATGCCGACGTAGCCATGCCCCTTCTGGTAGGCGGCGATTGTGTCGCCCGGATTCAGTTTGTACAGCGGTCGCCAGTACCGCTCGTCGCCACCGGCCGAGAGAAAACCGTGCTTGCGGCAAAGCTCCCAATCCCGACCGTTGTCGGTTTCGTCGATACCGTTGTTGACGAACCACACCCCGCTCCACGGCGCGCGCTCTCTGCGCTCGGCGCGCTGCTGGGTCTCGACGGGATCGGCGAGCCAAGCTCTGGCGAGGACCTCTTGCCCACCGACTTGGTATACGGAGAAGAAGACCGCGTTGATGTCGATCTCGTGCTCTTCCTGCAGATAGCGGATGATGCGCTCCGACGAGTCGTCCAATTCCGCAGCGACTACGAGCATCCGGTGAGACTTGCACGCGTTCTCGGGCAAGTCGCTTCCGAAGCGTGCTTGGAACGCATCGTGCAGGGATTTGGCAGTCGTCTTGATGCAGATCTCGTCGATGTCGTGAAGGTCCCGATCGCGCACCCAACTCGCATAATCAAGTACTTGGGCGACCACCTCGCGAGGCGTGCGATTCCGCTTGAGCTCCGCGATGACCAGCTTCCCTTCCACGTCCATCGCCAGCAGATCAAGCGGACCGCTGGTGGTGCGGACCTGCCGCCCCACGAGCAAGAGCTCTTCGCCGAGCAACGAAAGATCCTGGGCGATCCAGTCCTCGAGCCGACGCTCGGAATCCAGCGCCACGCGCTCGTGCGCCTGCAACAGCGAACCATTCACGGACCACACTGCTGTCTTGAATGCCATCGCTGCCTCTTCTTGCTATCTCGGCTTCCTTTTCGGCTCATTCCCGGATGTCGGCGGGGAGTTCATCCGGGAAGCTCTTTCGCCATCGGGTGCATCGTCGCTCACGGCTTCTGTGATGAGTCGTAGCGCATATTCCTCTACCGGGACGCCGTGACTAGCCGCAAGTTCCTCTAGCCTTCGGTAGTCCTCTTCCGGGATGTCTCGGATTCTCATCTTTGCCACACCGCTGAATCCTCTCATATCAGGCCTGCGGCGGGAAGGCCGCGCTACGCCCTCACGCCATCGGCTGCCGATACCCCGCCGCGTAGCGGCCGGTGACCGCGTGTTCGAGCTGGCGCTCGATGTCGGACAGCAGGGTACTGGCGCCGAAACGGAACAGCTCTGGCCGCAGCCACTCTGCTCCAAGCTCCTCCTTCACCATCAGCATCCAGTCCAGGGCCTGCTTAGCGGAGCGGATGCCGCCGGCGGGCTTGAAGCCGATCTTGACGCCGGTCCGCTGGTGGAAGTCGCGGATGGCACGGCACATCACCAGGCCCACCGGCAGCGTCGCGTTCACCGCCTCCTTGCCCGTTGACGTCTTGATGAAGTCCGCCCCCGCCATCATGCAGACCTGCGAGGCGCGGGCGACGTTGGTGAGCGTCGCCAGTTCGCCGGTGGCGAGGATCGTCTTCATATGCGCCGCCCCACAGGCTTCGCGAAAAGCGCAGACTTCGTCGTAAAGCGCCTGCCAGTTGCCGGTCAGGACGTGCGCACGGGTGATGACGA
>JBGTBZ010000367.1:0-3891 GCA_041749155.1 Phycisphaerae bacterium | reverse complement strand
GCGCCTGGCGATGGCGATCTTCCGCCCCGCGGTGCGGGCCATGGCGGCCTGGGGGTCTTCGTCGATGCAGCCGACGACCAGGGCCGCGCCGTAGCGCTTGGCGAGGCTGCAGAGGCGGGCGAACTTCTCCTCGCCGTCCTCGAGGTTGGCGCTGTTGAGGGCGCAGCGTCCCCCGGCGAGCTTGAGCGCCACCTCCATCACCTCCGGGTCGGTCGAGTCGATCATCAGCGGCACGCCGATCTGCTGCACGTACCGCTGCACCACCTCGTGCATGTCGCGCTTGCCGTCTCGGCCAACAAAATCGACGCAGACATCAAGCACCATCGCCCCGCCGCGGATCTCGTCGCGGGCCATGCTGACCAGGCCATCCCAGTTCTCCTCCTGGAGCAGCCGCTTGAACTGCCGGCTGCCGTTGGTGTTGGTCCGTTCGCCGACGATGAGATACGAGTTGTCCTGGCGGACATCGACCGCCTGGGTCAGCGAGGAAAGCTGATCCTTGGGCTCGGGCGAGCGGCGCTGAACGGCGGTGCTGGTCATAGGGGGAGGAGTGGTCACGAATGACACGAATGGTCACGAATGAAGAGCAGTTCAGCCGCATTCGTGTTGATTCGTGCCATTCGTGGCCGAACCAACTCATGCCGTGACAGCAACTTCTTCAGGCGTGCGATCGCCCAGCGGTCCGCGGGCGCCCAGGCGGTCGATCAGGTCCTTGAGGTGCGCCACCTTCGTCCCGCAGCATCCGCCGACGATGTTGACGCCAAAGTCGTCGACGAAGCGCATCATGCCGTCGGCGAAATCCTTCGCCCCCAGGGGGAAGCTGCTCCTGCCATCGATCATGACCGGCAGGCCGGCGTTGGGCAGCACGCTGACATGCTTCGGCCACAGGCGGCAGATGGTCTGGACGGCGTCGGAGAGCTCCTGCGGGCCGTAGGCACAGTTGACGCCCAGGACGTCGATCTCCTCGAAGGGCAGGAAGGTGGCGACGAACGTCTCCGGATCCGGGCCGGTGAGCATGTTGGCGCCGTTGTTCAGATCGAAGCTGGCCTGCACCATGATCGGCAGCTTCATGCGCGTCTCGTAAAACGCCCGCCTGGCCGCCGCCAGCGTTACCTTTACCTGGAGCAGGTCCTGGGCCGTCTCGATCAGCAGCACCTCGGCCCCGCCGTCGATCAGTCCCTTCACGTTCTCGAAGTAGCTGGCCTCCATCTCATCCCAGGTGGTATTGCCGAAGCTGACGAGCTTCGTCCCCGGGCCGATGGCGCCGATGACGTAGCGCGGGCGATCCGGCGTCTCGAACTCGTCGCACGCCTCGCGAGCGATCTGGGCCGCCAGCCGGCTGACTTCGTAGGCCTTCTCCGGCATGCCCGCTTCGGCCATGACGATGCGGTTGCCGCCGAAGCTGTTGGTCTCGACGGCGTCGCAGCCGATCTCGAGGAATCCGCGGTGGATTTCCCTGATCACGTCCGGCCGGGTGAGGTTGAGCACCTCGCTCATGTTCTCGTGCCCGAGCCAGTGGCGGTCCACGTCCAGGTCGTGGCGCTCCTGGAGGGCACTGCCCATGGCCCCGTCGAGGACGACGATGCGCTCGGTGACGAGGTCAAGGAACTGCTTCCGGTGCCCGCTCATGCCTGCAAGTGTACCGGCGGTGACAGCATTAATCCAGCCGTTTATCCGGATGGAAGGCTGAATGCCCGGGCGGTCAGGCGGAGGGCTACCATGCCCGCCATGCCCTGGCTGGACGCACTGCCCACCTGGCTTTCCTTCCCGATAGGTTTCGCGCTCCTGATCGCCGGGGCCGAGGCACTGGTCCGGGGGGCTTCGCGGATGGCACTGCGGCTTGGGATCGCGCCCCTGGTGGTGGGCCTCACGATCGTCGCCTTCGGCACAAGCGCCCCGGAGCTGGCGGTCAGCATCGGCGCCAGCCTCACTGGCGAGGCCGATGTCGCGGTCGGCAACGTGATCGGCAGCAACATCATGAACGTGCTGCTGATTCTGGGCCTGTCGGCGATGCTGGTTCCGCTCACTGTGCAGAGCCAGCTTGTTCGGCTGGACGTCCCCATAATGATCGCGGCCAGCATCGTAATCTGGGTCATGAGCGCCGATGGGCTGATTGGCCGCATCGAGGGGATCATTCTCACTGGCGGGCTGCTGGCGTACGTGCTGACGATCTACCTTGTTGCCCGCCGCCGTCGGGCCGCGCTGACGGCGGTGCCGCTGGCCAGTGGGGTTTCGGAGCGGCCGCCGGCCGAGGTTCGGATCTGGGTTCAGGTCGTGCTGATGGTTGCGGGGCTGCTCGGACTGATGATCGGCGCCCGGTGGCTCGTGGGCGGGGCGACCCGGCTTGCGGAATGGATGCAGATCAGCGAGCTGGTGATCGGCCTGACGGTGGTGGCGATAGGCACCTCGCTGCCGGAGATCGCCACCAGCGTGATGGCAAGCCTGCGCGGCGAGCGCGACATCGCTGTCGGAAATGTCGTCGGCAGCAACATCTTCAACCTGCTATTCGTACTGGGGTTGACGGCGGCCCTTCCGCCCGCCGGCGTGTCGGTGGCCCGGGCCGCGGTGAACTTCGATCTTCCGGTGATGACCGCGGTGGCGGTGGCGTGCCTGCCGATCTTCTTCACCGGACGCCGGATCAGCCGGTTGGAGGGTGGCCTGCTCGTCGGATACTTCGTGGCCTACACGTCGTATCTGCTGCTGAGGGCCTCGCACCATGACCTGCTGGAGCCTTTCAGCCGCGTGATGCTGCTGTTTGTGCTCCCCCTGACGACCGCCGGCATAACCGCCAGCGTCGTCGACAGCGTCAGAAACCGCCGCAAACGCCTCTCCAAGGCGCGTAGCGCGGCACGCCGCTTGCCCTAGTATCCGACATGGTTCCGCAGTTCGAATCCCCTGCGTGGATGTACTTCTGGAGCGTGGTCCTGGCGGCCGCGGCGCTGATCATCCTCTTCGTGGGGTACAGGATCGGTCACTGGCTGGGGGCGGCGGGGCAGCAGAAGCTCGTTCAACAGAAGGAGGAGGAGCTTTTCTCGGCCCAGCGAGGCTTTAAGAAAGTCTATGACGATGAGCTCTCCAGTCTGCGGGTGGAGAATGAGTCTCTGAAACAGGACAAGGAGTCGCTGATGACCCGCGTAGAGGAGTACCGCCGCAAGGCCGCGGGCTACGGCGGGCTCTTCAGCTCGGGCGGCAAGCGGGCGGATGCGATGTATGCCCTTCTCCTCGAGAACGAGTCGCTCGAAGAGGCCCTTTTCACGCAGAATGACAAGCTGCGACAGGAGCGTACGGAGGCTGTGAAGGAGCAGCTTCGCGCCGCCAGCTACCGGCGGGTGCTGATGAGCCAGCTGCTGGAGGAGGGCAAAATCAGGAACACCGCCGATCGGGTCCTTGGCGAGGATCACGGGAACTCCGACCGTAAGCAGCTTGCGAACCACGAGCACGACGAGGACGGCAACAGCCAGGAGCGGGCATGACCATGGATCCCCAGCGAAGCCCCGGCGGCACGCATAGCTACTACGACTGGCAGGTTTCGACGCTCCTGCTCGCCTACGACACGGTCGAGCCGCTTGCTCGGGAAGACGTTGCCTCGCTGCAGAAGCGCCAGCAGGCGGTCGAACTGGAGGTGCGCAAGATCGCCTTGAGCGTGATCCCGCCGGCTTACGAGCGCAGCCCCGAGAAGGAGATTCCCCCTGAGGTGATCCTGGAGATCACGAAGGCCACCCTCCGCCGCGCCGCGGAAGTCGCGCGGGTGGTTTGACTCACCTTGGCTGCAGCACCACCAGCAGGGGCAGGTGATCGCTGCCAACGTCCGGCCCCGCCGTCACCTCGGTGGCGACCAGGCCCGTGGAGATCAGCGCACCGTCGATGGGAATGCGCAGCAAGCCGGGCGCCCGG